>NZ_AXCA01000066.1:0-230 GCF_000475415.1 Halomonas sp. PBN3
GGAGGCCTCCTCCGGCACCGCCGATCAAGTGATTCCAGTGGCATCACCCCGGAGGCCTCCTCCGGCACCGCCGCCCAGGTGATTCCAGTGGCATCACCCTGGAGGCCTCCCCTGCACCGCCACCCAAGTGATTCCAGTGGAATCACCCCAGAGACCTCCCCGGTACCACCGCCCAGGTGATTACACTGGAATCACCCCCGGGGCCCTCCCCGGCACCACCGACCAAGTGA
>NZ_AXCA01000067.1:0-1434 GCF_000475415.1 Halomonas sp. PBN3
GGTGATTCCAGTGGAATCACGTCGAGGGAGCGTCTCCTGGCTCCCCAGCGGAAGGCGGTGAGTCTCCTTTCGACTCGCCGTCGCTGCCGGCCCTCGCGGCCTCAGCTGGCTTGGCAATTGGCGGTGCAAACTCGCTGCGCCGCTTGCCGGAGAGCACATCGTCAGGGAGTGCGCCGAACTTCTCGATGGCGTCTCGAGCCTTGGCATTGTTGGCGGCAAAGTCATCCCGGGTGGCACCGCTGAAGCCGGGGTACTTCTGGGTGCTCGCGCACAGGCTGCGCAGGAGGTGACCCCCCACCCGGACGTATTCCTCCATCTGTCGCCGGCCAATCAGGGCGATATGGTGAGCAAGCATGACGCGCCTGACGAAGCGGTCGAAATCGATCAGCAGGCGCAGAGCGAGCCAGCCGTGTTGGCCGCCCGTATAGACGGGAATCTTGAGGGGCTGCTGGTTGAGATTCTCTTCCACGTCCAGCTCTGGCGGCAGCTGAGCCAGCAGGTTATCCAGCTCCTGAAGGCGCTGGTCCAGCTGAGCTCGCGTCTCGGCGAGCTTGGCATCCAGCTGCAGCAGCCAGTGATCCGCATAGGGGTCATCCTTGGCGGCGTTCTGCTTGATCGCACCGCAGATCAGCAGAAACTGCCGCATGCCGATAATCTGCGGACGCCCTGTCTCGACGCCTCGCCCCTTCCAGATCCGTGCTGCGTGATGGGTGTGTAGCGTCAGCTCGATCTTGCTGCGCAGTGCTCCCAGGCGATCAACGGCCATGTCGCGTTGCCCTCATGCTGATGTGTGTCCGCGGTACGGCAGGCACTGTCAATCAGTTGATGCGGGGAAGACAGGGGAATCGTTAATGGCCGCTGAGTGGGTTTTTCCCGGCCGATGGCCACAACCCCAGCGAGCGCAGACACTGCTCTCGGGCGGCTTGGGCTTCCTCGGGCGAGGTGGTGCTCGGCTCGGCAATCGACGGCTCCGCTGTCCGGGGGGAGGACGGCGGTACGCTTCGAGCTGCCGGCCGCTCGGCGGCGGCGGAAGCCCCCTGGGGCGCCCTCCCCGCCCGGCGCTCCGCCTGAGCCTGGGCGTAGCCGGTTGCCACGAACTCGCCACCGATGGCTCGCTTGATCAGCCCTCGCAGGAAGCCCTTGGGGTTTCGCACCGAGCCACCGCTCACGCGCCCTGCCGCCTCGTCGAGAATCGCCTGCTGGGTGTCGCCGGCCAGCTCCGCCATCAGCAGCTGAGTCGCCTGGCGTTCGCTCTCATCCATCGAGAGACATGCCGGCCAGTGCAGGTTCACGGCTGAGGTACCTGTAGGTTTTACACAGTGTGAAGTACGTACTGTACGGGAAGAACTGCCCGAGTTTTCATCGAGAACTGCCTCGACAGCCCGATAAGCCTTTGATTTCAGGCTTGGTTCTCTCTGAAAACCAGGGGAGTTC
>NZ_AXCA01000068.1:0-40665 GCF_000475415.1 Halomonas sp. PBN3
CTTCTGCCACCTCCACCGCCTACAACGTTAGCCCGTCGCCGGCAGCGGATGCGTACTTTACGGATTTCCCGGGGACCGTGCAAGGCCTTCGTGAAGAAAAATGTCGGGGACGTGTCGCGAGCGTGGCCAGGAGGCCGAGGGCAGCTTATCCACAGCGCCTTTCGGCGGCGGCCGGGTGTGGATAGATGCGCCGGCGGCCAGAGACACGAACGCCCGCGCAGGGCGGGCGTCGTGACCAGGGCAGCCGGACGGACTCGGGCGAGGGAGAGACGCGCCTCAACCGAGGATCACGCGGGCATAGCGTTTCTTGCCCGCCTGGATGACGTAGCTCTTACCGGTCTCGAGCATATGGTCACGCTCGACCACCTCACCGTCGACCTTGACCCGGCCGTTGCCCAGCATGTCCTTGGCCTGGGCGCTGTTCTTGGCCAACCCGGAGCGGTTGAGCACGGCGGCGATGGGCGCCTGTTCGCTGCCCTCGAAGTCCACCTCCACCTCGGGCAGGTCCTCGGGCAGCTCGCCCTCGGCAAGCTGGTTGCCGGCGGAGCGGTGGGCGTTGGCCGCCGCCTCCTCGCCGTGATAGCGACCGATCAGCTCGCGGGCCAGCGTCATCTTGATGTCCCGGGGGTTGGCGCCCTGCTCGACATCGCGCTTGAGCGCCTCGATCTCTTCGTTGGGCTTCAGCGAGAGCAGCTCGAAGTAGCGCCACATCAGGCTGTCCGGCATCGAGACCAGCTTGTTGAACATCGCGCCCGGGGACTCGTCCACGCCCACGTAGTTGCCCAGCGACTTGGACATCTTCTGCACCCCGTCGAGCCCCTCCAGCAGCGGCATGGTGATCACCACCTGGGGAGCCTGGCCGAAGTGCTTCTGGATCTCGCGGCCCATCAGCAGGTTGAACTTCTGGTCGGTGCCGCCGAGTTCCACGTCGGCCTCCAGCGCCACCGAGTCGTAGCCCTGCACCAGCGGGTAGAGGAACTCGTGGATGGAGATCGACTGGCCACCCCGGTAGCGCTTCTCGAAGTCATCCCGCTCGAGCATGCGCGCCACCGTGCTCTGCCCGGCCAGCTCGATCATGTCGGCGGCGCTCATGGCGGTGAACCATTCGGAGTTGAAGCGTACCTCGGTCTTCGCGGGGTCGAGGATCTTGAACACCTGCTCCTTGTAGGTCTGGGCGTTGGCCTTGACCTCCTCCTCGGTGAGCGGCTTGCGGGTGACGTTCTTGCCGGTGGGGTCGCCGATGCGGCCGGTGAAGTCGCCGATCAGGAAGACCACCTCGTGGCCCAGGTCCTGGAACTGGCGCATCTTGGTCAGCAGCACGCTGTGGCCCAGGTGCAGGTCCGGCGCCGTGGGGTCGAAGCCCGCCTTGATGCGCAGCTTGCGCCCGGACTCCAGCTTCTTGACCAGCTCCTCCTCCAGCAGGATCTCCTGGGTCCCCCGCTTCAGCAGCGCCAGTGCGCTTGCCACGTCACTCATCGTCGCCTACTCCACGTATCAGGTTGTCCGGCCCGAGGGCCACGCAATGGGGCGGGATGGTAGCATGAGACGACGCTGCGCGCTGACGCCCCACCGACCCGGAGACCGCCATGCCCCTCTTCATCGGCCTGATGTCAGGCACCAGCCTGGACGGAATCGACGCCGCCCTGGTGGAGATCCCCGGGGAGGCCGGTACCCCGCGGCTGCTGGCACACCACGCCGAGCCGATGCCTGCCCCGCTGCGCGAGCGGCTGTGGGCGCTGTGCCATGCCGACGCCGCCCGCTTCGCCGACCTGGCCGCCGCCGAGGAGGCCTTCTGTGGCCTCCAGGCCGCAGCGGTGGCTGCCCTGCTGGCCGGGAGCCACACCCCCAGGGAGACGGTGGCGGCCATCGGCAGCCACGGCCAGACCATCGAGCACGCCCCCTATGGTCATGCGACGGGGGGGCATGCCGGCGGGCCCGCCTACACCCTGCAGCTCGATAACCCCAGCCGCCTGGCGGAGCTCACTGGCATCGCCGTGGTGGCCGACTTCCGCCGCCGCGACCTGGCGGCCGGCGGCCAGGCCGCGCCCCTGGCGCCGGCCTTCCACCAGGCGCTGTTCCGCGCCCCTGGGCAATGGCGGCTGGTCCTCAACCTCGGCGGCTTCGCCAACCTGACCCTGCTGCCGCCGCTCGAGGACCCGCGCGCGCCGCTGGGCTTCGACTCGGGGCCGGCCAACGCCCTGCTCGACGCCTGGCATGCGCGCCACCGCGGCGGCGCCTTCGACACCGACGGCGCCTGGGCCGCCTCAGGGCGGGTCGACGAGGCCCTGCTGGCGCGCCTGCTGGAGGAGCCCTTCTTCCACCGGCCGCCGCCGCGCAGCACCGGGCGCGAGCTGTTCCATCTCGGCTGGCTGGCGAATCGCTTGCGCGGTGATGAGCGGCCCGAGGACGTGCAGGCGACCCTGGCCGAGCTGACGGCGACCAGCGTCGCCCTGGCGGTGGAGATGGCGCGGGAGCAGCTCGAGGCGCCCTCCCCCGAGCGCCTAATTCCCTGCGGGGGCGGCGCCCACAACCGCGACCTGCTGGCGCGGCTGGCTCGCCGCCTGCCCGAGGCACGCCTGGCCGACGCCGCCGAGTGGGGGTGGCCCGCCGACTGGCTGGAGGCCGGCGCCTTCGCCTGGCTGGCCCAGCGTCGCCTGGCGGGCCTGCCGGGCAACCTGCCAAGCGTCACCGGTGCCGCCGGCCCTCGCGTGCTGGGGGGCGTCTACGCCCCCTGAGTACCGCCACCGCGCGCCTCAGAAGTCGTCGTCGCGCTTCAGCGAAAGCTGGCTGGCCGCCTCCTTGGCCTGGCCAACCCCCTCGCTGCCCTCGCCACCGCCGAACTTGATCATCATGCGCAGGTCGTTGGCGGAGTCGGCATGCACCAGGGCCACGTCCTCGCTGATCCGCCCCGACCGGTAGAGGTCATAGAGCGCCTGGTCGAAGGTCTGCATGCCGAGCTCCCGGGAGCGTGACATGACGTTCTTGATCTCGCTGACCTCCCCCTTGCGCACCAGGTCACCGATCAGCGGCGACTTGAGCATGATCTCGATGGCCGGGCAGCGCCCGCCATCCAGCGTGGGCAGCAGCTGCTGGGCGACAATGGCGCGCAGGTTGAGGGAGAGGTCGAGCCATACCTGGGCGTGTCGCTCGATGGGGAAGAAGTTGATGATGCGATCCAGCGCCTGGTTGGCGTTGTTGGCGTGCAGCGTGGCCAGGCAGAGGTGACCGGTCTCGGCGAAGGTCAGGGCGTGCTCCATGGTCTCCCGGGTGCGCACCTCGCCGATCAGGATGACGTCCGGGGCCTGGCGCAGGGTGTTCTTGAGCGCCACCTCGAAGGACTCGGTGTCGATGCCCACCTCGCGCTGGTTGACGATCGCCTTCTTGTGCGGATGGACGTACTCGATGGGGTCCTCGACGCTGATGATATGGCCGCCCAGGGTCTCGTTGCGCTGCTGGATCATCGACGCCAGGGTGGTCGACTTGCCGGTGCCGGTGCCGCCCACCACGAACACCAGGCCACGCTTGATGTTGGCCAGCTCGCCGAGGGTGGGGGGCAGGGAGAGCTCCTCCAGGTGCGGGATCTCGAGGCCGATGCGGCGGATGACCATGGCCTTCTGGTTGCGCTGCTGGAAGGCGCTGACGCGGAAGCGCCCCTTGCCCTTGAGGCTGAGCGCGAAGTTGGCCTCGTGCTCCACCGCGAAGCGTTCACGCAGCATCTCGGGGAGCGAGGCCGCCACCAGCTCGTCGACCTGCGCCACCGAGAGCCCCTGCTCCCCCATGGGGGTCAGCCGGCCGGCCATCTTCAGGGTCGGCGGCGCCGCCACCGAGATCAGCAGATCCGAGGCATCCTTCTGGACCATGATGTCCAGCAGCTGGTTGAGCCACTCTTGAGCCGTCATCTCCCTGCTCCCTCTTCATTGTCGTGTCGTTGTCTGCCGTGTCGCCGCTGCCCGGGATCGGGTCACAGCACGCTCTTGGCCTTGGCCTGGGCCTCGTCGCGGGCCACCACGTTGTCGGCCACCAGCTTGGCCAGCGAGGCGTCCAGGGTCTGCATGCCCAGGTTGCCGCCGGTCTGGATGGCCGAGTAGATCTGCGCCACCTTGTCCTCGCGGATCAGGTTGCGCACCGCCGCCGTGGCGATGAGGATCTCGTGGGCCGCCACCCGCCCGCCGCCCATACGCTTGAGCAGCGCCTGGGAGACCACCGCCTGCAGCGACTCCGAGAGCATCGAGCGCACCATCGATTTCTCCTCGCCGGGGAAGACGTCGATGATCCGGTCGATGGTCTTGGCCGCCGAGGTGGTGTGCAGGGTGCCGAACACCAGGTGGCCGGTCTCCGCCGCGGTGAGTGCCAGGCGGATGGTCTCGAGGTCGCGCATCTCGCCCACCAGGATCACGTCGGGGTCCTCGCGCAGGGCGCTGCGCAGCGCCGGGGCGAAGCCGTGGGTATCGCGATGCACCTCGCGCTGGTTGATCAGGCAGCGCTTGCTGCGGTGCACGAACTCCACCGGATCCTCGATGGTCAGGATATGCTCGTAGCGGTTGTCGTTGATGTAGTCGATCATCGCCGCAAGCGTGGTGCTCTTGCCCGAGCCGGTGGGACCGGTGACCAGCACCAGGCCGCGGGGCAGCATGGAGAGCTGACGGAAGACGGTGCCGAGGCCGAGGTCCTCCAGGGTCAGCACCTCGGTGGGGATGGTACGGAACACCGCCCCGGCACCGCGGGCGTGGTTGAAGACGTTGACACGGAAGCGCGAGATGCCCGGCACCTCGAAGGAGAAGTCGGTCTCGAAGAACTCCTCGTAGTCGCGCCGCTGGCGGTCGGCCATGATGTCGTAGATCAGCTTGCGGACCTCGCGGTCCTCCATGGCCGGCACGTTGAGCCGACGGATATCGCCATCCACGCGGATCATCGGAGGCAGGCCCGCCGAGAGGTGGAGGTCGGAGGCCTTCTGCTTTGCCGAGAACGCCAGCAGTTCGGTAATATCCATGCGTTTTCCCTGCTCCCGATGGTGGTGCGTCTTGTGAGGTCCAGTATGACAGAGCTTGTGACATGACGGGGCCGGTGCTCGCCGAGTCCCTCGCCGCCGCCCGCCAGCGCCTGGCCGATGCCCTGAGCCGCGCCGGCCGTCCCGTGGCCGATGCACGCCTGCTGGCGGTGAGCAAGACCAAGCCCGCCGGGATGATCCGCGAGGCCTGGCACCTGGGCCAACGCGACTTCGGCGAGAACTACGTCCAGGAGGCGCTGGAGAAGCAGCAGGTGCTGGCCGACCTCGAGGAGATCGTGTGGCATTTCATCGGCCCGCTGCAATCCAACAAGACCCGGGACGTGGCGGAGCACTTCGCCTGGGTACACAGCGTAGACCGCGAGAAGATCGCCCGGCGCCTGAACGATCAACGCCCCGAGGCGCTGCCGCCCCTGCAGGTCTGCCTGCAGGTCAACATCAGCGGCGAGGCCTCCAAGTCCGGGGCGAGCCTCGAGGCGCTGCCCGCCCTGGCCGAGGCGGTGCTGGGCCTGCCCCGCCTGCGTCTGCGCGGGCTGATGGCGATCCCCGCCCCGGCCGAGGGGCTGGCCGCCCAGCGCGAGCCCTGCGCACGCCTGCGCCAGGCCCTGGAGGCGCTCCGTGAGCGGTTCCCCGAGGCGCCGCTGGATACCCTCTCCATGGGGATGAGCGACGACCTCGAGGCCGCCGTGCTGGAGGGCGCCACCCTGGTGCGACTGGGCACCGCCATCTTCGGGGCCCGCGAGCCACGCCCCTGACCCCACACCGTGGCCACCCCGGCGGCCACCTATCGTCGAGCGACACAGGACAGAGCCCATGGCAAGCCAAGTCACCTTCATCGGCGCCGGCAACATGGCCGGCGCCATCATCGGCGGGATGATCGAGAGCGGCTTCACCGCCGAGGCCATCACCGCCACCTCCCCCGATGACGCCGTCCTGTCCCCGCTGCGCGAGCGCCTGGGCATCCACACCACCACCGACAACGCCGCCGCGGTGGCCGAGGCCGACGTGGTGGTGCTGGCGGTCAAGCCGCAGATCATGCGCCAGGTGTGCGAAGGCATGCGCGACGCCGTCCAGGCCCGCCGGCCGCTGATCGTCTCGGTGGCCGCCGGCCTGCCCGCCGAGACCCTGGAGCGCTGGCTGGGGGGCGAGCTGCCGGTGGTGCGCTGCATGCCCAACACCCCGTCGCTGGTGGGCGCCGGCGCCGCCGGCCTGTATGCCAACGCGCGGGTCGACGAGGCCCAGCGTCGACTGGCCACCGAGCTGATGGAGGCGGTCGGCCTGGTGGAGTGGGTCGACGACGAGGCCCTGCTGGAGGCCGTCACCGCCGTCTCCGGCAGCGCCCCGGCCTACTTCTTCCTGATGTTCGAGGCCATGGAGGAGGCCGGCGTCCGACTGGGCCTGCCCGCCGACACCGCCCGCCGCCTGGCGATGCAGACCGCCTTCGGTGCCGCGAAGATGGCCATGGCCAGCGACAAGCCGCCGGCCGAGCTCAAGCGCAACGTGATGTCGCCCGGCGGCACCACCGAGCGCGCCATCGAGCACCTCGAGCAGGCCGGCCTGCGCATCGCCCTGGCCGAGGCGATGGAGGCCTGCGCGGCGCGCGCCCGCGAGATGGCCGACGAGCTCGGCAGCGACTGACGCCGCCGCGACCCTACGAACCCCATTTCCGAGGAGGGACCATATGGGCAGCCAACTGGGCAACGCCGGCCTGATGCTGGTCAACACCCTGGTCAACATCTACATCTTCCTGCTGATGCTGCGCTTCCTGCTGCAGGCGTCGCGGGCCGACTACTACAACCCCATCAGCCAGTCGGTGGTCAGGGTGACCCAGCCCGCCGTGCGCCCCTTCCAGGGCTTCCTCGGCCCGGTCATGGGCCGCTTCGACCTGGCCACCCTGGCCACCGGCTTCGTGATCAAGGCGATCAGCATCGTGGTGATCCTGCAGGTCGCCGGCTTCGGCATGCCGCCGGTGGGCGGGGTTGCCATCGGCACCCTGGCGGCGCTGGCCAATGCCATCCTCAAGATCTACTTCTTCGCGCTGATCGTGATGATCATCCTCAGCTGGGTGGCCCCCAGCGCCAGCCACCCCGGCGCGCTGCTGGTGATGCAGCTGGTCGAGCCGATCATGGCGCCGGTACGCCGGGTGATCCCGCCGCTGGGCATGATCGACCTGTCGCCGATCTTCGTGTTCATCGCCATCAGCCTGATCGATGGTATCGTGGTGACCTCGCTGACCCGCGCCGCCGGGATCGCCGGCGCCCTGGTGGGCCTCTGACGCCACCGGCGGTGCGCCCCCGCAACGACTGAACGACTGGACACGGAACGACTGATGCCCGAGATCGCACGCGACTCGGTCGGCCTGGTGACGCCCCAGACAGCGCACTTCGACGACCCCCTGGAACTGGCCTGCGGCAGGACGCTGCCGGCCTACGACCTCGTCTACGAGACCTACGGCACCCTCAACGCCGAGCGCTCCAACGCCGTGCTGATCTGCCACGCCCTCTCCGGCCACCACCACGCCGCCGGCTACCACGCCGAGGACGAGCGCAAGCCGGGCTGGTGGGACGCCCATATCGGGCCGGGCAAATCCATCGACACCGACCGCTTCTTCGTGGTCTCGCTCAACAACCTCGGCGGCTGCCACGGCAGCACCGGTCCGGCCAGCGTCAACCCCGCCACCGGCCGCCTGTGGGGGCCGGAGTTTCCGGTGGTGACGGTGGGCGACTGGGTGCACAGCCAGGCGCGCCTGGCCGACCGCCTGGGGATCGAGCGCTTCGCCGCGGTGATCGGCGGAAGCCTGGGTGGCATGCAGGCGCTGCAGTGGACCCTGAGCTACCCGGAGCGAGTCGCCAGCGCCGCGGTGATCGCCGCCACCCCGCGGCTCTCGGCGCAGAACATCGCCTTCAACGAGGTCGCCCGCCAGGCCATCCGCTCCGATCCCGAGTTCCACGACGGCTGGTACGCCGAGCACGACGCCATCCCCCGGCGCGGGCTCAAGCTGGCGCGCATGGTGGGCCACATCACCTACCTCTCCGAAGACGCCATGGGCCACAAGTTCGGCCGCGACCTGCGCAGCGATGACTTCAACTTCGGCTTCGACGTGGAGTTCCAGGTGGAGTCCTACCTGCGCTACCAGGGCGACACCTTCTCCACCTCCTTCGACGCCAACACCTACCTGCTGATGACCAAGGCGCTGGACTATTTCGACCCGGCGGCTGTGCACGGCGGCGACCTGGCGCGCGCCCTGGCCCCGGCCGAGTGCCCCTTCCTGGTGGCCAGCTTCACCACCGATTGGCGCTTCCCGCCCTCGCGCTCCCGGGAGCTGGTGGACGCCCTGATCCGCGCCGGCAAGGCGGTCAGCTACGTCAACATCGACTCGACCCACGGCCACGACGCCTTCCTGATGCCCGAGCCCCGCTACCAGGCGGTGTTCGCCGCCTTCATGGCACGCGTGGCCCGTGACCTCGGCCTGGAGGAGCGCCCATGACCCGCCCCGACCTCAAGCTGATCCACGACTGGGTCCCGGCCGGCGCCCATATCCTCGACCTGGCCTGCGGCGACGGCACCCTGCTGGATGCCCTGGCCCGTGACAAGAACGTCACCGGCTACGGCCTGGAGATCGACCCGGACGGCATCACCGCCTGCATCGCCCGCGGGGTCAACGTCATCGAGCAGAACCTCGACGAGGGGCTGGCCAACTTCGACGACGATGCCTGCGACCTGGTGGTGATGACCCAGGCGCTGCAGGCGCTGCGCCGCCCCGACCGTGCCCTGGACGAGATGCTGCGCGTCGCCTGTGAGGCGATCATCACCTTCCCCAACTTCGCCTACTGGCGCCACCGGGTGCACCTCGGCATCCGCGGCTACATGCCGGTCTCCAAGTCGCTGCCCCACGCCTGGTACGACACCCCCAACATCCACCTCTCGACCTTCAACGACTTTGAACAACTCTGTCGCGACAAGGGTCTGATCATCACCGACCGGGCGGTGGGCATCGGCGACCACGAGGGACACTGGACCTCGCGGCTGTGGCCCAACCTGTTCGGCGAGATCGCGATCTTCCGGGTCAGCCGTGGCTGACCCGGCGCCCCGGGCCCACACATGCGAGGGAGACGATGAAGCGAGGCATCCTGGCCGCCCTGACGGCGGGCACCCTGACCCTGCTGGCCGCTGCCGCCACCGCCCAGCAGTTCGAGCAGGTGGACGACGTCCAGATCCACTACAGCGCGGTAAGCACCAGCTTCCTGCCGGAGGCGGTGGCCCGTGAGCACCGCATCCAGCGCAACCCCGCCCTGGCGCTGCTCAACGTCAGCGTGCTCGAGGAGCAGGCGGATGGCACCACCCGCAGCGTGCCGGCCACGGTCGACGGCCGCGTCGGCGAGGTGGGCGACGAGGAGGGCGAACCGCTGAGCTTCCGCACCCTGCGCATCGGTGACACCCCCTCCCAGGTGGCGGTGTTCCGCATCCGTGACGACGCCCCCATGCGCTTCGACCTCGAGGTGCGCCACGACCGCAACGCCGAGCCGGCCCGCGTCAGCTTCATTCAGCGCTTCTATATCGACAGATAGCGGCTAGAAGCGCCGCTCGAGCGCCACCGGCAGGGCTTCCCCCAGGCGGATCGCCACCGGCCGCTCCCCGTCGCGCCGGATCTCGCAGCGCTGCGCCAGCACCTCCATCCCGCGCCCGGCAGCATCGCGCAGGGCCCGGGCGTAGGCGGGGTCGAGGTGCTCGGCCGGCGCCACGTCGTCGATGCCCTCGTGGGCCACGCAGAACAGCAGCACCGCCCGCTGCCCCCCTTCCGCCAGCGCGGCGAGCACCTCCAGGTGCCTCCTGCCACGCTCGCTCACCGCGTCCGGGAAGTAGCCGTGGCCGTCCGGCTCCTTCAGGGTGACCTGCTTGACCTCCACGAAGGCCACCCCGCGTATCGGGTCATCGAGGCGGAAGTCGAGTCGCGCGGCCTGCCCCCCCGCGGCAGCCACCGCCGCCTCGCGACGCAGCTCGGCATAGCCCGCAAGCCCGGGCACCCACCCGGCACGCAGCGCCTCCTCGACGATGCGGTTGGCGCGGCCGGTCTGCACCGAGGCGATGGCCAGCGTGCCGTCGGGCTGGGGCAGCTCGATCAGCTCCCAGGTCCAGGCCAGCTTACGCTTCGGGTTATCGCTCGGCGAGAGCCACACCCGGCAGCCCGGCACATTGACCGCCCGCATGGAGCCGGTATTGGGGCAGTGGGCGGTGACCTCGCGGCCATCGTCGAGGCGCACGTCGGCTAGGAAGCGCTTGTAGCGCCGCAGCAGAGTGCCGGGCACCAGGTCGGGATAGTCCACGCCACTGCCTACTGGCGCGCCAGGAAACGCTCGAGGCGGGCCACCGCCTCCTCCAGGCGCGCGATCCCGGTGGTGAAGGCGATCCGCACATGGCGCTCGCCGCCCGCCACCGCGAAGTCGATCCCCGGGGTGATGGCGATGTTCTCCTCCTCCAGCAGGCGCCGGCAGAAGGCCTGGCTGTCGTCGCTGTAGCGGGAGATGTCGAGCCACAGGTAGAAGGCGCCCTGGGGCGGCAGCGAAGGCGCCAGGCCGAGCCGCGCCAGCCCGCCGAGCAGGGCATCACGGCGCCGGCCGAGCTCGGCACGCCGCGCCTCGAGGATCTCACGGCACTCGGGGGTGAAGGCCGCCAGGGCGGCATGCTGGGCCGGCGTGGGGGCGGCCAGGAAGACGTTCTGGGCCAGCCGGGTGAGCGGCTCCACCGCCGCGTCCGGCGCCAGCAGCCAGCCCAGCCGCCAGCCGGTCATGCCGAAGTACTTGGAGAAGCTGTTGACCACGAAGGCGTCCGGCGTGACCGACGCCACCGAGAGCGGCGCGAGGTCATAGCAGAGCCCCTGGTAGATCTCGTCCACCAGCAGGGCGCCGCCCCTCGCCGCCACCGTCTCGGCCACCGCCGCGAGTCGCCCGGCATCGAGCATATGGCCGGTGGGGTTGGAGGGGGTGGCCAGCATCGCCAGCCGGGTGGCGTCGCGCCAGTGCGCCGCGACGAGCTCGGCATCCAGCTGCCAGCCGCTTTCCGGCCCCACCGGCACCGTGTCCACCTCGGCCCCGGCCAGGGCCATGAAGTGGCGGTTGCAGGGGTAGTTGGGGTCGGCCATCAGCACGCGGTCGCCGGGCCCGGCCAGCAGCTGGCTGGCCAGCAGCAGCGCCCCGGAGGCGCCGGGGGTGACCAGGATGCGGCGCGGGTCGACCTCGGCGCCAAAGTGCTCGGCATAGTGGCCGGCGATCGCCTCGCGCAGCGCCGGCAGCCCTGCCGCCGGCGTGTAGCGGGTGTGTCCCGCGGCCAGCGCCGCCTGCCCCGCGGCCACCACCGGCTCGGGGGTGGCGAAGTCGGGCTCGCCCACCTCCAGGTGGATGACGTCATGGCCGGCAGCCTCCCGGGCCTGGGCGGTCTCCAGCAGGCTCAGGACCCGGAAGGGGGCGATGCGATCGATACGCGGGCTCCACGCCATGGCGGGCCTCCTGTGGCAGGGGATGGGGCACCCGGGAGCCTGACGCCCCCGGCGCGGTCAAAGGGCTGATGGTCGCCACAGTGTAACGACTTTGGTGGCAGGGGCGCAGCCAGGGGCGAGGAGGAGGTTGCAAAGCCCCGATATTTGGGCTAAACAAGCATCCCTTTGGCGTGAGATACCTTGCATCGCGGCGGGTATTGATCAGCAGTCACTCAAGTAACGAGGCAGTCCCATGCCAGTAGCCGACAAGAAAGCGGAAGCGCCCAAGAAATTCACCCCCTACGAGCCGGCGGCGGGTGAAGAGTACATGAACGAGAAGCAGCTGGAGCACTTCCGACAGATCCTGCTGGGCTGGAAGCAGGAGCTCATGGAAGAGGTGGACCGCACCGTACGCCATCTGCAGGAGGAGGCGAACAACTACGCCGACCCGGCCGACCGTGCCACCCAAGAGGAGGGCTTCAGCCTGGAGCTGCGCACCCGTGACCGCGAGCGCAAGCTGCTCAAGAAGATCAACGAGACCCTCGAGAAGATCGACGAGGACGACTACGGCTTCTGCGAGGCCTGCGGCGTCGAGATCGGCATCCGCCGCCTGGAGGCCCGCCCCACGGCCACCCTGTGCGTCGACTGCAAGACGCTGGCCGAGCTCAAGGAAAAGCAGCTGGGCGGCTGAGCCGAGCATGCCGATGCACGCACCGGCCATCCGTGACGGGCACCCCAGGGTGCCCGTTTGCGTGTCTGACGCCCGCGACGGGAGGCGCCCATGAGCCGTTACCGCGGCCGCTTCGCCCCCACCCCCTCGGGGCCACTGCACTTCGGCTCGCTGGTGGCCGCCCTGGCCAGCTTCCTGGACGCCCGCCATGCCGGCGGCGAGTGGCGGCTGCGTATCGAGGACATCGACCCGCCACGCTGCCCGGCCGGCGCCGCCGACGCGATCCAGCGCCAGCTGGAGGCCTTCGGCCTGCACTGGGACGGCCCGGTGCTCTGGCAGCACGACCGTGACGACGCCTACCAGGCCGCCCTGGAGCGCCTGATCGACCAGGGCCTGGCCTACCCCTGCAGCTGCTCGCGAAAGCAGTGGCGCGACTACCCCATCTACCCCGGCTGGTGCCGCGAGGGAGTGCGCGAGCCCGGCAAGCCCGTGGCCTGGCGGCTGCGCAGCGACCTGGGACTGCGCCCGGTGACCTGGGAGGATCGCCTGTTCGGCCACCAGTGCTTCGACCCGGCGACGCTCGGCGACGTGGTGCTGCGGCGCAAGGACGGCCTGTGGGCCTACCAGCTCGCCGTGGTGGTGGACGACGCCGATCAGGGCATCACCGACGTGGTGCGCGGCCTCGATCTGCTCGACAACACCCCCTGGCAGCGCCAGCTGCAGCACGCCCTGGGCGTTCCCCAGCCGCGCTACCTGCACCTGCCGCTGATCGTCGGCGAGAACGGCCAGAAGCTCTCCAAGCAGAACCTGGCACCGGCGCTGCCCACCGACGACGCTGCCGTGCGCCCGCTGCTCCACGCCGCCCTGATGGCCCTGGACCAGGCCCCGCCGGCGGGGCTGGCCAGCGCCCCGGTGGCCGAGCAGCTGGAGCAGGCCGTGGCGGCCTGGTCGGTGGCGCGCCTCCAGCCGCACCGCGAGCGCCCGCTCGTGGCGCCGACCTGAAGGAGCCGCCATGCATGTCTATCGGCTGATGCTGTTCCTGGTGCTGGGCGGCTACCTGCTCTCGCCGCTGATGATGAGCGGCTGGGGCAGCCCCGGCGTCGCCTGGTACCGACCCTTCATCATCTGGGGGGTGCTGATCGCCCTGACCCTGTGGCTGGAACAGAAGAGGAAGCTCGATGAGCGCTAGCCCGAGTGGCCTGGCTGCCGGCCGGGTACCGCCGCTCCTCGTGGTCATCCGGGGGGTGCCGATTGCCCTGACCCTGTGGCTGGAACAGAAGAGGAAGCTCGATGAGCGCTAGCCCGAGCGGCCTGGCTGCCGGCCGGGTACCGCCGCTCCTCGTGGTCATCCGGGGGGTGCCGATTGCCCTGGCCCCGTGGCGGGAACCGAAGGAGGTAGTCGATGAACGCTAGCCTGGTGACCATGCTCGGCGTGGGCGCCGGCTTCCTGGTGCTGCTGCTGCTCTGCGCGCTGGCGGTGGAGCGCGGCCTGGTGCCCACCCGGGTCACCCGCCACCCGCTGGTCACCACCCTGGCGCTGGGGGTCTACGCCAGCGCCTGGGCGATCTACGGCAGCCTGGAACTCGCCGCCACCGCCGGCTTCGGCTATCTCACCTACTACCTGGGGGTGGCCGGCGCCTTCCTGCTGGCGCCGGTGCTGCTGGTGCCGATCCAGCGCATGGTGTGCACCCACCAGCTGGCCTCCCTGGCCGACCTCTTCGCCTTCCGCTACCGCTCGCGCTGGGTCGGCAGCCTGGTCACCCTGATCAGCCTGCTGGCGGTGCTGCCGCTGCTGGCACTGCAGGTGCAGACCATGGGCAACGCCATCTACCTGATGACCGGCGCCGCCTCGCCGGCCTCCCTGGCGCTGGCCTTCTGCCTGCTGCTGGCGCTGTTCGACATGCTGTTCGTCGGACGCCGGCGCATCGACGACCGCCACGACAGCCTGCTGGCGGTGCTGGCGCTCTCCTCGCTGATCAAGCTGGCCGCCATGCTCGGCCTGGGAGCCTTCGCCCTGGTCGCGGTCTTCGACGGCCCGGCCAGCGTCCAGGCCTGGCTCGAGGGCCCCGGCCAGGCGCACCAGGCGAGCGTGGTGCAGACCGACCCCGCCCACTGGCGCTCGCTGCTGCTGCTGTTCTTCGCCGGCCTGATGATGCCGCACATCTTCCACCTGGTGTTCACCGAGACTCGCTCGCGCCACACCCTGCTGCAGGCCAGCTGGTCTCTGCCGCTGTTCCTGCTGCTGATGGCGCTGCCGGTACCGCTGATCCTGTGGGCCGGCCAGGCGCTCGAGGCCGAGGCGCCGCTGGGTGTCGCCTACCTGGCGTTCGGCCTCTCCGACGCGGTGGCGCTGCAGGCCCTGGCCTTCCTGGCCGGCCTGGCCGCCACCGGCGCCACCACCCTGCTGGTCGCCCTGGCGCTGTCGCGGATGCTGGTCAACCACGTCTTCCTGGTGGCCCACCCGCCGGAGGCCCAGCAGGACCTCTACCGCTGGCTGCAGTGGCTGCGCCGCGGCCTGGTGCTGGCGGTGGTGCTGGGCGGCTGGCTGTTCTACCGCGTGGTGGGCCTCAACCACGACCTGACCAGCCTGGGGCTGGCCGCCTTCGTGGGCATGGCCCAGTGCCTGCCCGGCCTGCTGTCCCTGCTCTACTGGCCGGGGGCCAACCGCAAGGGGATGGTCGCGGGGCTGGTGGCCGGCGTGCTGGTGTGGCTGGCCGGGCTGTGGCTGCCGCTGCTCACCGGGCTGCCCGCGCTGGTGTTGCTGCCCCCCGGCCTCGAGGTGCTGGCCGGCGAGCCCGACTGGTACGTCGTCACCCTGGTCTCGCTGGCCACCAACGCCCTGGTGTTCATCGTCGTCTCGCTGGCCACCCCCACCTCCGAGGGCGAGCGCGCCGCCGCCGAGGCCTGCTCGGTGGACGCCGTGATCCGCCCCAAGCGCCTGCCCCTGGAGGCGGCCAACGGCGAGGAGTTCAAGGCGCGACTGGCCCGCGCCCTGGGCGAGTCGGTGGCCAGCCGCGAGGTCGACCGCGCCCTGGACGACCTCGGCCTCTCCCCGCTGGAGGGTCGCCCCTACGCCCTGCGCCGCCTGCGTGACCGCCTGCAGGCCAACCTCTCCGGGCTGATGGGGCCCTCGGTGGCCCAGGACATCGTCGACCGCTACCTGCCCTATCGCCAGGGCGGGCCGGGTGCCACCGAGGACATCCACTTCGTCGAGAGCCGCCTGGAGGCCTACCGCTCGCGCCTCACCGGCCTGGCCCGGGAGCTCGACGGCCTGCGCCGCTACCACCGCCGCACCCTGGCCCGGCTGCCGGTGGGGCTGTGCGCCTTCGGCGAGGATGGCGAGCTGTTGATGTGGAACGACGCCCTGGCCCGTCTCTCGGGCATCGAGGGCGCCAGCGTGATCGGCTCGCGACGCGACGGCCTGCCCGCCCCCTGGGGCGATCTGCTCGGGCGCATCCTCGAGAGCGAGGCGCCCCAGCTCTACAAGCAGCCGGTCACCCTGGCGGGCACCACCCGCTACCTGAGCCTGCACCAGGCGGAGCTCGCCGGCGAGGAGGACGAGCCCGGCGGGCGCGTGATCCTGGTGGAGGACCACAGCGAGATGAAGTGGCTGGAGGACGAGCTGGTCCACGCCGCGCGGCTCGCCTCCATCGGCCAGCTGGCCGCCGGGGTCGCCCACGAGATCGGCAACCCCATCACCGGCATCTCCTCGCTGGCCCAGAACCTGCGCTACGACACCGACGACCCCGAGGTGCTGGAGACCGCCGAGCAGATCCAGCAGCTCACCGGTCGCGTCTCGCGCATCGTCTCGTCGCTGGTGGGCTTCGCCCATGGCGGTCGCCACCTGCCCGACCGCACGCTGGACCGGGTCCTGCTGGCCGAGGTGGTGGACGAGGCGATCCACTTGATCCACCTCGCCCGCTCGGGGGACGATATCCGTTTCGACAACCGCTGCCCGGCCGAGGCCAGCGTGGAGGGCGACGCCCAGCGCCTGCTGCAGGTGATGGTCAACCTGCTGAGCAACGCCCGCGACGCCAGCAGCGCCGGCGACGACGTGACCATCGAGGCCCGCATCGAAGACGCAGGCGTGCGCCTCGACGTCACCGACCAGGGCAGCGGCATCGACGAGGGCGTGCGCGACCGCCTGTTCGAGCCCTTCACCACCACCAAGCCCCCCGGCGAGGGCACCGGGCTCGGCCTGCCGCTGGTCTACACCATCGTCGCCGAGCACCACGGCCGGCTCGACGTCGCCTCGCCGCCGCCGGGACACGCGCACGGCACCCGCATCTCGGTGTGGCTGCCGCGCCACCAGAAGGAGGGTGAGACACCCCGATGAGCCGGATCCTGATCGTAGAAGACGAAGCCATCATCCGCAGCGCCCTGCGCCGCCTGCTCGAGCGCCACGACTACCGGGTCGAGGAGGCTGGCGCGGTGGACGAGGCCATGGCCCGGGATCCGCAGCGCTTCGACCTGGTGATCAGCGACCTGCGCCTGCCCGGCGAGCCGGGTACCGCGCTGATCCAGCGCGCCGCCCCGGTGCCGGTGCTGATCATGACCAGCTATGCCAGCATGCGCTCGGCGGTGGAGGCCCTGAAGCAGGGCGCGGTGGACTACGTGGCCAAGCCCTTCGACCACGACGAGCTGCTGGAGACCGTGGCCCGGGTGCTGCACCAGCAGGCCAGTCGCCGCGCCGAGCCCCCCGACGTCGCCGAGCCCGACGGCCAGGCACGACCAATGATCGGCCACTGCGAGGCGATGCAACGGGTCTACGCGCGGATCCGCAAGACTGCCCCGGCCGACGTCACCGTGCTGATCCAGGGCGAGTCCGGCACCGGCAAGGAGCTGGTGGCGCGCGCCCTGCACCAGCAGAGCCGGCGCGCCCAGGCGCCGCTGATCTGCGTGAACTGCGCGGCGATCCCCGAGACCCTGATCGAGTCGGAGCTGTTCGGCCACGAGAAGGGCGCCTTCACCGGCGCCAGCGCGGCGCGTACCGGCCTGGTGGAGGCCGCCGACGGCGGCACCCTGTTCCTCGACGAGATCGGCGAGCTGCCCCTGGATGCCCAGGCGCGCCTGCTGCGCGTGCTTCAGGAGGGCGAGATCCGCCGCATCGGCTCGGTGGAGACCCGCCACGTCGACGTGCGCCTGATCGCCGCCACCCACCGCGACCTCCAGGCGCTCTCCAAGACCGGCGAGTTCCGCCTCGACCTCTACTACCGCCTCAACGTGATGCAGATCGACCTGCCGCCGCTGCGCGAGCGCGACGAGGACGTGCTGCTGATCGCCGACGCCCTGCTGGAGAAGGCCTGCCGGCGCCACGACCGCGAGGGGCTACGCCTCTCCCGGGCGGCCCGCGACGAGATCCGCCACTACCCCTGGCCCGGCAACGTGCGCGAGCTGGAGAACGCCCTGGAGCGCGGGGTGATCCTCGCCGAGGGGCACCTGATCCATCCCGACGACCTGGGGCTCTCCGAGGCCCCGCTCCCCCCGCGGCGGCCGACCGCGCCGAACGAGGAGCCCGCGCCTGCCGGCGAGGCCACCACCGCCCCCGACGACGACCTGTCGCTGGAGGACTACTTCCAGCACTTCGTCCTCGAGCACCAGGACCACATGAGCGAGACCGAGCTGGCCCAGAAGCTCGGCATCAGCCGCAAGTCGCTGTGGGAACGCCGTCAGCGCCTCGGCATCCCGCGCAAGCGGAGCCTGCGCCGCAAGGCCGAGTGACCCGCCCCACGTCCATGCGACCATGGCGCTAGAGGCCCGCCCCGACCTCCGGAGAGGCCCCATGGCCGGTGTTACCGGCCCACTCTGCCCCATTTGTTACCGTCCCACACAGCCAGTGCCCCATCCCGGTGCCATTCGGGTAACACTCGCCGGCCTCCTCCGGCGCCGCCCGTCGCCTAACCCATGTAAGACACTGTAATGAAAGGGATAAAACAGGACTGGCACGCCGGCTGCTATCTAACAGGGCAAGAAAAACAAGTTCCGGCGTCGCCCGCTGCCCGCCACAACAACAACAGCGCAGCCCGGGTGACACAGATCCGCCGCCACAACAACAACCCTGGCGGATCACGCCATACGGCACCAGACCGAACAACAACAACAGCATCGAGTGCCCGGCCCCTCGGCCCTGGTCGACGAGATTCGACCCCAACAACAACAACCGCAGCGACCGAGGCTCCGGAAGACACAGGACGCGACGCGCCGGCCCACACGCCCACGAACAACAACAACGGGCCCAGCCAGGCGCACCCCTGGAAACAACAGCAACACGCCGGGGGGAGGCAGACTCACTGCCGTCGTGGTTGGATTATTGTTTTGAATACGAGGCGGTCACCAACCGGGAGCGCCAACAAGGATAACAACACTGCTTGCCTGACCTCCTTGGTGACTGTGGTGCGTATTCAAGGCGATGTGCCATCACGAAGAAGAACCAGCAGCACGGACGCTGCCACACTGCTTGAGGGGGAGGCCATCCGGCCTCCCCCTTCTACGTCTGGCGACCGGACGGCAAGGGCCGGCCGCTATGCAAGCCCCCGGGGGTCCGCTACACTCACGGCCCTACGCTTGTCACGAGCTTTTTCCGCCCTGCGAGTCGATATCGCCGCATGTTCAAAGGATTTACCCGTTTTCTGCAGAGTCCCGGCGAGAGCCTGAAGTCGCTGTTCGGCACCGAGGCTGCCGCCGGCCTGCCCGAGGTGCGCATCATCCCCCGCCAGGAGCACCCGGTCTCGCGCCAGCACTTCAGCGACGCCGCCCTCAAGGTGCTCTACCGGCTCCACAACGCCGGCTTCGAGGCCTACCTGGTCGGCGGCTGCATCCGCGACTCCCTGCTGGGGCGCATGCCCAAGGACTTCGACGTGGCCACCGATGCCACGCCCGAGGAGGTCAAGGACCTGTTCCGCAACTCGCGGATCATCGGCCGCCGCTTCCGCATCGTCCACGTGCGCTTCGGCCGCGAGGTGATCGAGGTCACCACCTTCCGCGGCAAGCCGAGCGACGACCACGCCGACCACATCGCCCAGCAGTCCGACGACGGCCTGCTGCTACGCGACAACGTCTGGGGCAACATCCAGGAAGATGCCCTGCGCCGTGACTTCACCATCAACGCCCTCTACTACAGCATCGCCGACTTCTCGATCCACGACTTCGCCGACGGCGTGCGTGATATCGAGGCGCGCACCCTGCGCCTGATCGGCGACCCGGCGACCCGCTACCGCGAAGACCCGGTGCGCATGCTGCGCGCCGTGCGCTTCGCCGCCAAGCTCGACTTCCACCTCGCCCCGGACACCGAGGCGCCCATCGGCGAGCTCGCCCCGCTGCTGCTGCAGATCCCTCCGGCGCGGCTGTTCGACGAGGTGCTCAAGCTGTTCATGGGCGGCCACGGCGTCGAGACCTTCCGCCTGCTGCGCCACTACGGCCTGTTCGCGATGCTCTTCCCCGAGGCCGCCGAGGCGATGGACGAGCTGCCCTGGGCCGAGCGCCTGGTGGAGGAGGCGCTGGCCAGCACCGACCGGCGCATCCACGAGGAGCGCCCGGTCACCCCGGCCTTCCTGTTCGCCGCCCTGCTCTGGGCGCCGGTGGTGCAGCGCCAGGCCGAGCAGGAGGCCAGGGGCCTGCCGCCGATCCCCGCGCTGCAGGCCGCCTCCCAGCAGGTGGTCTCGCGCCAGCTCCAGCATGTCGCTATCCCCAAGCGCTTCAGTCTGCCCATGCGCGACATCTGGGACCTCCAGCAGCGCCTGCCGCTGCGCCGTGGCCGCCGCGTCTTCCAGACCCGCGAGCACCCGCGCTTCCGCGCCGCCTACGACATGCTGCTGCTGCGCGAGGCCGCCGGCGAGATCGCCCCCGGCCTCGGCGACTGGTGGACCGCCTTCCAGGACGCCGACGAGCACGAGCAGGCCCGGCTGCTGGACAAGGTCGGCGCGCATCCCGCCGGCAGCGGCAAGCCCGGACGCAAGAAGCGCCGGCGGCGCCGCAAGCCCCGCCGCGACAACGGTGGCGGCAGCCCCGACGCATGAGCCTGCACCGCGCCTGGGTTGGCCTGGGCAGCAATCTCGGGGCGCCCGAGGCGCAGGTCATCCAGGCCCTCGACGCCCTCGACCGCCTGCCGCTGACCCGCCGCCGGGTCGCCTCGGGGCTCTACGCCAGCCGTCCCGTCGGCCCCCAGGACCAGCCCGACTTCATCAACGCCGTGGCCTGCCTGGAGACCCGCCTCTCGCCGCTGGCACTGCTCGACCAGCTGCAGGCCCTGGAGCAGCGCCATCGCCGGGTCCGCGGCCGGCGCTGGGGCCCCCGCACCCTCGACCTGGATCTGCTACTGTTCAATGACAGCCGTCTCGCGCTGCCGCGCCTGACCCTGCCGCACCCGGAGATGGCCCGCCGCGCCTTCGTGGTGGTGCCGCTGCTGGCGGTGGCGCCCGAGCTCAGGCTCCCGGACGGCCGCCGCCTGGCCGACCTGGAGGCGGCGCGCCCCGCCCCGGGGACGCTGCGAGTGTTACCGAGCGAGCACCAGGCTCGATAAAGTGTTACCCATCGACACAGCAAGGCGAATCGGGTAACAATCGCGGGTCAGACGGGCCGGTCCAGCCCGGGTCCCGACGCCACAACCGAGAGAGCACGCCATGAAACCCGTCACCCTGAGCACGCTGCAGGCCTTCAAGCGCGCCGGTGAGACCTTCAGCTGCCTGACCGCCTACGACGCCTCCTTCGCCCGGGCCGCCAGCGAGGCCGGCATCGAGGTGCTGCTGGTGGGCGACTCCCTGGGCATGGTCCTCCAGGGCCACGCCAGCACCCTGCCGGTCACCCTCGAGGAGATCTGCTACCACACCCGCTGTGTCGCCCGCGGCAAGGGGGCGAGCCTGCTGATGGTCGACCTGCCCTTCATGGGCAACGCCAGCACCGAGCGGCTGCTGGAGAACGCCGGCGAGCTGATGCGCGCCGGCGCCGAGCTGGTCAAGGTGGAGGGCGAGGCGTGGATGGCCGACGGCATCCGCGAGCTGACCCGCCGCGGGGTGCCGGTATGCGCCCACCTCGGCCTGACCCCGCAGACCGTCTACCAGCTGGGGGGCTACAAGGTGCAGGGCCGCGAGGCCGAGCGCGCCGGCCAGATCCTCGAGGACGCCCGCACCCTGGTCGAGGCCGGCGCCTCGGTGATCCTGCTGGAGTGCGTGCCGGCAAGCCTGGGCCGCGCCATCAGCGAGGCCCTGGAGGTGCCGGTGATCGGCATCGGCGCCGGGCCCGACACCGACGGCCAGATATTGGTCATGCACGACGTGCTCGATGTCACCCCCGGGCGCAAGCCGCGCTTCGTGAAGAACTTCATGGCCGAGGCCGAGGACATCCACGGCGCCTTCCGTCGCTACCACGAGGACGTCAAGGCTCGGCGCTTCCCCGCCGAGGAGCACTGTTTCTGACCGCGGTTCGACGACCGCTTCCAGCCGGAACTTCGCCATGCGTACCCTGAGAGAGATTCCCGCCCTGCGCGAGGCGCTGGGCGACGCCCGTCGGCGCGGCGACCGCATCGCCCTGGTGCCCACCATGGGCAACCTACACGACGGCCACCTGGCGCTGGTCGCCGCCGCCCGCGAGCGGGCGGAGGTGGTGATCGCCACCATCTTCGTCAACCCGCTGCAGTTCGGCGCGGGGGAGGACCTCGACGCCTACCCGCGCACCCTGGAGGATGACCAGGCGCGGCTCGAGGCGGCCGGCTGCGACCTGCTGTTCGCCCCCGATACCGCCACCGTCTACCCCCGCGGCCTCGACGCCCAGACCCGCATCGTGGTCCCCGAGGTCACCGAGGGGCTGTGCGGCGCCTCGCGACCGGGCCACTTCGACGGCGTCTCCACGGTGGTGGGCATGCTCTTCAACCTGGTGCAGCCCGACCTCGCCTGCTTCGGCGAGAAGGACTACCAGCAGCTGGCGGTGATCCGCCGCATGGTGGCCGACCTGCACTTCCCCATCGAGATCGTCGGCGTGCCCATCGTGCGCGCCGAGGATGGCCTGGCGCTCTCCTCGCGCAACGGCTACCTGAGCCCCGAGCAGCGCGCCACCGCACCCGAGCTCCATCGCACGCTGTGCGCGCTGCGCGACGCCCTGGCGGGCGGCGCCGAGGTCGCCCCGACCCTCGTGGAGGGCCTCGCGCGCCTGCGCCAGGCCGGCTTCACGCCGGACTACCTGGAGCTGCGCGCCGCCGACCTGGGGCCGGTCACCGCCACCACCCGCGAGGCGGTGCTGCTGGCCGCCGCACGCCTCGGCCCCACCCGACTGATCGACAACCTCACGCTGACCCTGCCGCGCTGACGCGGCCCACCCGGAGGACCCTGCCCCGATGTACACCATCATGCTCAAGGCCAAGCTGCACATGGCCCGCGTCACCCATGCCGTGCTCAACTACGAGGGCTCCTGCGCCATCGACGGCGAGCTGCTCGACATGGCCGGCATCCGCGAGAACGAGCAGATCCAGATCTACAACGTCGAGAACGGCCAGCGCTTCACCACCTATGCCATCCGCGCCGAGGAGGGCTCGAAGGTGATCTCGGTGAACGGCGCCGCCGCCCACCTGGCCAGCGAAGGCCAGCGTGTGATCATCTGCAGCTACGCCCACTACAGCGACGCCGAGCTCGACAGCCACCAGCCGGCCCTGGTCTACCTCCAGGAAGGCAACGTGGTCAGCCACACCAGTCACGCCATCCCCGTCCAGATGGCCTGATCCCCGCCGCCCTCACGGCCCGTACCACCAATGGCCGTTATCCAGGCATTGCCGCTGCGCACAAGAGTCCCCTATGCTGAGAGACCCCGGTCGTGTCCGGCAGTCGCGACAAGGCCGCAAGCCCGTCTTTCCAGCGAGGAGAGTGCTCCCATGCAAGAAGTGGTAATCGTTGCCGCCCGCCGCACCGCCGTCGGCGCCTTCGGCGGCTCCCTGGCCGGCATCCCCGCCAGCGACCTGGGCGCCCTGGTGATCAAGAATATCCTGGCCTCCACCGGCGTCGCCGGCGATCAGGTGGACGAGGTGCTGCTCGGCCAGGTGCTCACCGCCGGGGTCGGCCAGAACCCGGCTCGCCAGGCGGCCATCAAGGCCGGCCTGCCCGACGCGGTGCCGGCCATGACCATCAACAAGGTGTGCGGCTCCGGCCTCAAGGCGCTCCACCTGGCCACCCAGGCGATCCGCTGCGGCGACGCCGAGCTGATCATCGCCGGCGGCCAGGAGAACATGTCCGCCTCGCCCCACGTGCTGCCCAACTCCCGCAACGGCCAGCGCATGGGCGACTGGAAGGCGGTGGACTCCATGGTCCACGACGGTCTGTGGGATGCCTTCAACAACTACCACATGGGCATCACCGCCGAGAACCTGGCGGAGAAGTACGGCATCACCCGCGAGGCGATGGACGAGTTCGCCGCCGGCTCCCAGCAGAAGGCCGCCGCCGCCATCAAGGAAGGCCGCTTCAAGGGCCAGATCGTCCCGGTGGAGATTCCCCAGCGCAAGGGCGACCCGGTGGTGTTCGACACCGACGAGAACCCCCGCGAGGTGACCGCCGAGAAGCTCTCCGGCATGCGCCCGGCCTTCAAGAAGGACGGCAGCGTCACCGCCGGCAACGCCTCCTCCATCAACGACGGCGCCGCCGTGGTGATGCTGTGCACCGCCGAGAAGGCCAAGGCCCTGGGCCTGGAGCCCCTGGCGCGCATCGCCGCCTACTCCAACGCCGGCGTCGACCCGAGCATCATGGGCATCGGCCCCGCCCCGGCCACCCGCCGCTGCCTGGAGAAGGCCGGCTGGAGCCTGGACGACCTCGACCTGATCGAGGCCAACGAGGCCTTCGCCGCCCAGGCGCTCTCCGTCAACAAGGAGCTCGGCTGGGATGTCAGCAAGGTCAACGTCAACGGCGGTGCCATCGCCATCGGCCACCCCATCGGTGCCTCCGGCTGCCGCATCCTGGTGACCCTGGTGCACGAGATGATCGCCCGGGACGCCAAGAAGGGCCTGGCGACGCTGTGCATCGGCGGCGGGCAGGGGGTGGCGCTCGCCATCGAGCGCTGAGGAAACACTGATTCATTGCTGCGCTCGATATCCTGACCGCCGGCGGTGCTCGGAATCCTCATGTAGCGAGCTACACTCCGGTTCCTGCGCTCCGGCGACGATCAGCCTCTCATCGCTCGCGACATGAATCAGCGCCTCCTCTAAGCCAGAAATAAAGAACCGCCCCCGCAGCCATGCTGCGGGGGCGGTTTTCCTTGCGCCTTGGCGCTTGCGGCTCGCCGAAGGCGGTCGGTTACAGCTCCGGCTCGGCGGCCTCTTCGGCCTCGAATGCCGCCTTCTCTTCCGGGGTGATCTCCTTGATGGTCAGCTTCACCCGGTTGCGGTTGTCGATGTCGAGCACCTTGACGATGGGCTCGTCGCCCTCGTTGAGGAAGTCGCGCACGTCGTTGACCCGCTCCGGCACGATCTGGGAGATGTGCACCAGGCCGTCGGTGCCGGGCATGATGTTGACGAAGGCGCCGAAGTCGGCGATGCGCACCACCTTGCCGCGGTAGAGCTTGCCGATCTCGGGCTCGGCGGTGATCGCCAGCACGGTGTCGATGGCCGCCTTGGCCGCCTTCTTGTCCTCGGCGTAGATGCGCACGGTGCCGTCGTCGTCGAGGTCGATGGAGGCGCCGGTGTCCTCGCAGATCTTACGGATGGTGGCGCCGCCCTTGCCGATGACATCGCGGATCTTGTCCGGGTCGATCTTGATGGTGGCCATGGAGGGCGCGTTCTCGGAGACCTCGGCGCGACTCTGGGCGATCACCGCGTTCATCTGCTCGAGGATGTTCAGGCGCGCCTCGAGGGCCTGCTGCAGCGCCTGCTCCATGATCTCCTCGTTGATGCCCTCGATCTTGATGTCCATCTGCAGGGCGGTGACGCCCTCGGCGCTGCCGGCCACCTTGAAGTCCATGTCGCCGAGGTGGTCCTCGTCGCCGAGGATATCGGTGAGCACGGCGAAGCCGTCGTCATCCTTGACCAGGCCCATGGCGATGCCCGCCACCGGGGCCTTCATCGGCACGCCGGCGTCCATCAGCGCCAGCGAGGAACCGCACACCGAGGCCATGGAGCTGGAGCCATTGGACTCGGTGATCTCGGAGACCACGCGGATGGTATAGGGGAACTCCGCCTCGTCCGGCAGCATCGCCTGCACACCGCGGCGCGCCAGGCGACCATGGCCGATCTCGCGACGCTTGGGGCCGCCCATGAAGCCGGCCTCGCCCACGCTGTAGGGGGGGAAGTTGTAGTGCAGCAGGAAGCGGTCCTTGCGCTCCCCCTCCAGCGACTCGATCAGCTGGGAGTCGCGCAGGGTGCCCAGGGTCGCCACCACGATGGCCTGGGTCTCGCCGCGGGTGAAGATCGCCGAGCCATGGGTCTTGGGCAGGGTGCCCACCTCGATGGAGAGCGGACGCACGGTCTTGTGGTCGCGGCCGTCGATGCGCGGCTCGCCCTTGACCACCCGGGAGCGCACCACCCGCTTCTCGAGGCCGGCGAAGGCGCCCTTGACCTCGTCGGCGTCGAACTTGCCCTCCTCCTCGCCGGCGAGCTGCTCGACGGCCTGCTCCTTGAGGGCGGAGAGGGCATCCTGACGCGCCATCTTGTCGGTGATACGGTAGGCCTCGCCGACCTTCGCCTCGAAGCCCTCGGCCATGGCGGCCTTGAGCGCGGCGTTCTCGGCGGCAGGCTGCCAGTCCCACCTGGGCTTGCCCGCCTCGGCGGCCAGTTCATTGATGGCCTGGATCGCCACCTGCATCTCCTGGTGGCCGTAGAGCACGGCGCCGAGCATCTCGTCCTCGAGCAGCTCCTTGGCCTCGGACTCCACCATCAGCACCGCCTTCTCGGTGCCGGCCACCACCATGTTGAGCTCGGAGCTGACCAGCTCCTCCACGGTGGGGTTGAGGAAGTAGCCCTTCTCCTCGTCGAAGCCGACGCGGGCGGCACCGATGGGGCCGTTGAAGGGCACGCCGGAGATCGCCAGGGCGGCGGAGGTACCGAGCATGGCGGCGATGTCCGGATCATGGTTGCGATCGGCGGAGAGCACCGAGCAGATGATCTGGACCTCGTTCATGAACCCCTTGGGGAACAGCGGGCGGATCGGGCGGTCGATCAGCCGCGAGGTGAGGGTCTCCTTCTCGGTGGGACGCCCCTCGCGCTTGAAGAAGCCGCCGGGAATCTTGCCGACTGCGTAGGTCTTCTCCTGGTAGTGGACGGAGAGCGGGAAGAACGGCTGGTTGGGGTTGGCCTCTTTCCTCGCCACCACGGTGCACAGCACCACGGTGTCGTCCATGGTGACCATCACGGCACCGGTGGCCTGGCGGGCGATGCGCCCGGTTTCCAGGGTGACGGTGCTGCGACCGTACTGAAATGTCTTCTTGACCGGATTCACGGCGACTTCCTTCGATATCTACTTTTCTGTGTTTGGGTCGTTTCGACTCGGCGACCATTTTAGGGGTTGACGCGCCCCGCGGCCACCGGATGGCGACATTTCCGCCCACCAGACGCAAAACGGGCAGCCCCCTGAGGGAGCTACCCGTTTCGAAAAAGCTGAAGAAAAGGAGGATTTCGCGTTACGAGCGCTGAGAGGCTGGTCGCCGCCGGCGCGCAGGAACCGGAGTGTAGCTCGCTACATTGAGGATACGACCGGGCCGGCGCACCGGCACCGCCGGCGGCCTGGATATCGAGCGCAGTAGCGAATTACCCTTTTCTTTAGCGACGCAGGCCCAGACGCTGGATCAGTGCCTGATAGCGCTCGAAGTCCTTGCGCTTCAGGTAGTCCAGCAGCTTGCGGCGCTGGTTGACCATACGGATCAGGCCACGACGGGAGTGGTGATCCTGCTTGTTGGTCTTGAAGTGATCCTGCAGGCCATCGATGTTGGCGCTCAGCAGGGCCACCTGAACCTCGGGGGAACCGGTGTCGTTGTCGCCACGGCCGAATTCGCTGACGATTGCGGCCTTCTGTTCGGCTGTCAGTGCCATCTGTCTCTCCAGTAAGCAATATGCCTGAATGATGAATGGATGAGACCACGCATATTTGCAGTCTCGGCGTTGCTCCCTAGTCGGCTGCGGTGCTCAGCAGCCGTTTCGGCGCCACCTCCTGTGGCGCCGTCACCACGCCGAGGCCCAGGAAGGCCCCGTCGCGGTAGAGTCTTGGCGTCTCGCCCGGCGCCAGGTCGGCGGTGTCGACGCCGGCCCGCTGGCCGTGGGTGAGCCGCTGCGCCGCCGGGGCATCGACCTCGAGGCGCGGCAGGTGCGCCACCAGCACGTCCACCGGCAGCAGCACGGCCTCCCGGGCGGCCTGGTCGGGCAGGCCCTCCAGCGCCTCGCGGGTCAGCATGCCCTCGGCGGTGAAGGGCCCGGTGGCCAGGCGGCGCAGCATGCTGATATGCCCGCCGCTGCCCAGCGCCCGGGCGATGTCCTCGGCCAGGGTGCGCACATAGGTGCCCTTGCTGACCGTCACCTCGAGCTCGAAGGCGTCGCCCGCAAAGGCGAGAAGCCGAGCATCATACACCGTCACGCGCCGGGCTGCACGCTCGATCGAGCGGCCCTCCCGGGCCAGCTCGTAGAGCTTGCGGCCCTGGTGCTTGAGCGCCGAGTACATCGGCGGCACCTGGTCGATCTCGCCGCGAAAGCGCTCGAGCACGCCCTCGACGTCGGCCGCGGTCAGCGCCGGCACCGGGAGGCGCTCGATCACCTCGCCCTCGGCATCGCCGGTGTCGGTCACCGCCCCCAGCTCGACCCGGGTGCGGTAGGTCTTGTCCGAGGCCAGCAGGTGGGCCGAGAACTTGGTGGCCTCGCCGAAGCACACCGGCAAGAGCCCGGTGGCCATGGGGTCCAGGGTCCCGGTGTGGCCCGCCTTCTGCGCCTGGAACAGGCGCCGGGCGCGCTGCAGGGCGTGGTTGCTGGAGAGGCCCCGGGGCTTGTCCAGCAGCAGCACCCCGTCGACCGGCAGGCCGCGACGCCGGCGTGCCATCAGTCTCGCTCGCCCTCATCGTCGCTCCCCGCGTCATCGGCGTGGCGGGCGCGATCGCTCTGCACCGCCTCGTCGATCAGCGAGGAGAGGCGCTGGCCGCGCACCACGCTCTCGTCGTAGTGGAAGCGCAGCTCCGGCACGTGGCGCAGCTTGATGCGCCGGGCGACCTGCCCGCGCAGGAAGCCCGCCGCCTGCTTGAGAACCTTGAGGTTCTCCCGGATGCGCTCGGGGCTGTCCTCGCCGAGCAGGGTCACATGGACATCGGCGTAGCCGAGGTCGCGGCTGACCTCGACGCCGCTCACCGTGACCATGCCCAGGCGCGGGTCCTTGACCTCGCGCTGGATGAGCACCGCCAGCTCCTTCTGGAGCTGGTCGGCTACCCGGTCGGTCCGCTTGAACTCGCGCATGCTAGGCTCCTGGCGCTCAGAGCGTCCGCTCGACCTTGACCTGGTCGAAGACCTCGATCTTGTCGCCGACCTGGACGTCGTTGTAGTTCTTCACACCGATGCCGCACTCCATGCCGTTGCGCACTTCCTGGACATCGTCCTTGAAGCGGCGCAGCGACTCGAGCTCGCCCTCGTAGATGACCACGTTGTCGCGCAGCACGCGGATCTTCTTGTTGCGGAAGACGGTGCCCTCGACCACCATGCAGCCCGCCACGGCGCCGATCTTGGGCGCGCGGAAGACGTCGCGGACCTCGGCCACGCCGACGATCTCCTCCTTCCACTCCGGTGCCAGCATGCCGCTCATCGCCTGCTTGATCTCGTCGATCAGCTGGTAGATGACGCTGTAGTAGCGCAGGTCGAGGCCTTCGCGCTCGATGATCTCGCGGGCCGCGGCGTCGGCACGCACGTTGAAGCCGATGACGATGGCCTCGGAGGCCAGCGCCAGGTTGGCGTCGGTGCCGGTGATGCCGCCCACGCCCGAGGAGACCACGGAGACCTGCACCTCGTCGGTGGAGAGCTCCTCCAGCGCGCCCTTGATCGCCTCCAGGGAGCCTTGGACATCGGCCTTGAGCACGATGTTGAGCTTGGCGGCCTCCTCCTGGCCCATCTGGCTGAACATGTTCTCCAGCTTGGCCTTCTGCTGGCGGGCCAGGCGCACCTCGCGGTACTTGCCCTGACGGAAGTTGGCGACCTCGCGGGCCTTCTTCTCGTCGGCCACCACCATGAAGTCGTCACCCGCCTCGGGGGTGCCGTCGAGGCCCTGGATCTCCACCGGCATCGCCGGGCCGGCCTCATCGACCTGCTTGCCGAGCTCGTTGGTCAGCGCGCGCACGCGGCCGTAGTGCAGGCCGGCCAGCACGATGTCGCCCTTCTTCAGGGTGCCGTTCTGGACCAGCACGGTGGCCACCGGGCCGCGGCCCTTGTCCAGGCGCGACTCGACCACCACGCCCTTGCCGGGCGCCTCGGGGACGGCCTTGAGCTCGAGCACCTCGGAGACCAGCAGCACCGCCTCGAGCAGCGCGTCGATGCCTTCGCCGGTCTTGGCGGAGACGTGGACGAACTGGGTGTCGCCGCCCCACTCCTCGGAGATGACGCCGTGCTGGGAGAGCTCGTTCTTGACCCGGTCGGGGTCCGCCGAGGGCTTGTCGATCTTGTTGACCGCCACCACCATCGGCACGCCGGCGGCCTTGGAGTGCTCAACGGCCTCGATGGTCTGGGGCATCACGCCGTCGTCGGCGGCCACCACCAGGATGACCACGTCGGTGGCCTTGGCACCGCGGGCACGCATGGCGGTGAAGGCCGCGTGGCCGGGGGTATCCAGGAAGGTGACACCGTGGTCGCCGTTCACCTTGTCGGCGGCGACGTGGTAGGCACCGATGTGCTGGGTGATGCCGCCGGCCTCGCCGGTGGCCACCTTGGCCTGCCGGATGTAGTCGAGCAGCGAGGTCTTGCCGTGGTCGACGTGGCCCATCACGGTGACCACCGGGTCACGCATGAGCTCCTCGCCCTCGTAGGAAATGCTCTCGAGGACTTCCTCCTCCAGCGCATCGTCCTTGACCAGCTTGGGCTTGTGGCCCATTTCCTCGACCACGATGGCCGCCGTGTCCTGGTCGATGGTCTGGTTGATGGTCACCGCCGCGCCCATGGTGAACATGGTCTTGATGACCTCGTTGGCCTTGATCGACATCTTGTCAGCCAGGTCGGCGACGCTGATCGACTCGGGGATCGAGACCTCACGGACGATCGGCTGGGTCGGCTTCTGGAAGCCGTGCTTGCCGCCGCCCTGGCTGCCGCCACCACGGCGACCGCCACGACGCTCGGCGCGCTTGGCCTTCTTGCCGCCACGACGACGCTCCTCGCGATCGCCGCGATCGTCGTCGTCACGCTCGTGACGCCCCTTCTTGGCCGAGGACTTCTTGGGCGGTGCGGTGCGGCGGTCGGTGCGACCCTCCTTGGGCGGCGCCGGCGGCTGCTCGGACGGAGCCGACTCCTCGAGCTCCGGTACCGGGATGTCCGGCACCTCGGCAGCCTTGGCCGCCTCGAGCTTGGCGGCGGCCTCCTGGGCGGCCTCCTCGGCGGCGCGCGCCTTGGCTTCCTCGGCCTCGCGCGCCTCGCGCTTGGCCTCCGCCTCGGCCATGTCGCCCACCAGCTGGCGCGGCCCGTGATCCTGGGCCTGCGGCTCCTCGGCGGGCTTCTCCTCCTCACGCTTGACGTAGGTGCGCTTCTTGCGGACCTGCACCTCGATGGTCTTGCCGCGCTCGCCGGTCTTGATGCGGCTGCGCGTCTTGCGCGTCAGGGTGATGCGGTTCTTCGGCGCGGCCTTCTCGGCGCTGCCGCCATGGCTCTTGGTCAGGTAGTCGAGCAGCTGGCGCTTGTCCTCCTCGGACACCGCGTCGCCCTCGGACTTGTGCCCGAGCCCGGCTTCCTTCATCTGTTCCAGCAGGCGGGGCACGTCGCGGCCCACCTTCGCTGCAAAATCCTTAACGGTCATGTCTGACATGTAGACCCTCCTGAGCCCGTGACCCCAATTCTGTTCGCTTCGAATACTGCCGGTCCGAGCGCCTGGCATCGGACCCCTGTCTGTGCGCGATGCGCCTGGCGCATGTCGCCTTCGAGCTATTCGTCGTCTTCGAACCAGGGCGCACGAGCAGTCATGATCAGTGCCGCGGCGCGCTCCTCGTCCATGCCCTCGATGTCCAGCAGGTCATCGACGGACTGTTCGGCCAGATCCTCCATGGTGACGATCCCGCGGCTGGCCAGGATGAAGGCCAAGTGGCGCTCCATGCCCTCCATCTCCAGCAGGTCGTCGGCCGGCTGGGCGCCGTCCAGTTCCTCCTCGGAGGCGATGGCGAGGTTGAGCAGCTCGTCCTTGGCGCGGGCGCGCAGCTCCTCGATGGTCTCCTCGTCGAACTCCTCGATCTCGAGCATCTCCTCGACCGGGACGTAGGCGATCTCCTCCAGGGTGGTGAAGCCCTCCTCCACCAGCAGCCGGGCGACATCGTCGTCGACGTCCAGGTGCTGCACGAAGTGCTCCACCAGGCTGTCGATCTCCTGGTCGCGCTTGGCCTCGGCCTCGGCCTCGGTCATCACGTTGATGCGCCAGCCGGTGAGCTCGGAGGCCAGGCGCACGTTCTGGCCACTGCGGCCGATGGCCTGGGCCAGGTTGTCCTCGGCAACGGCCACGTCCATGGCGTGGGCATCCTCGTCGACCAGGATGGAGGCGACATCCGCCGGCGCCATGGCGTTGATCACCAGCTGGGCGGGGTTGTCGTCCCACAGCACGATGTCGACGCGCTCGTTCTGCAGCTCCGAGGAGACCGCCTGGACCCGCGAGCCGCGCATCCCCACGCAGGCGCCCACCGGGTCGATGCGGCGGTCGTTGGTCTTGACCGCGATCTTGGCGCGCGAGCCGGGATCGCGGGCGGCCCCCTTGATCTCGATGAGCTGCTCGGCGATCTCCGGCACCTCGATGCTGAACAGCTCGATGATCAGCTCCGGGCAGGTGCGCGAGAGGATCAGCTGGGCGCCGCGGGCCTCCGGGTCGACCTTGATCAGCAGGGCGCGCACCCGCTCGTTCATGCGGTAGCGCTCGCCGGGGATCATCTCGCTGCGCGGCAGGAAGGCCTCGGCGTTGTCGCCCAGGTCGATGATCAGGCCGTCACGGGTGGTCTTCTTGACGATGCCGGCGACCAGCTCGCCCTCGCGGTCGGCGTAGAGGCGCACCACCTCGGCACGCTCCGCCTCGCGCACCTTCTGCACGATCACCTGCTTGGCGGTCTGGGCGGCGATGCGGCCGAAGTCGGCGTTCTCGATGCGCTCCTCGACCACGTCGCCCAGCCCCAGGGGCGGGTCGCGACGCTCGGCGAAGCTGAGCTTGATCTGGTGGTCGGGGCCGTCGAAGTCGTCGTCCTCGACCACCTCCCAGCGGCGGAAGGTCTCGTAGTCCCCGGTGCTGCGATCGATGTGCACCCGCACGCTGGCTTCCTCGTCCTCGAAGCGCTTGCGTGACGCGCTGGCCAAGGCCGCCTCGACGGCCTCGAAGATCACCTCGCGGGGAACCCCCTTCTCGTTGGAGATCGCGTCGACGACCGCCAGAATCTCTTTACTCATGCCTTTGCCTCGCCAGAAAACCTGTCCTCGTGCCGATGCTCGAAACGCCACCCCTGCGGGGCTCGCTCCCTGAGCCGCGGTGCTAATCCTCGAAATGCGGTACCACCCGGGCCTGATCGATGCTGTCGACGGGGAAGCAGTACTCCTCGCCGTCGAGCTGCAGCAGCACCTCGTCGCCCTCCACGCCGGCCAGCAGGCCCTGGAACTTGCGCCGCCCCTCGAAGGGCACACGCAGCTTCAGCGCCACCTCGTGGCCACGGTAGCGGGAGAAGTGATCGAGGGTGTAGAGCGGACGATCCATCCCCGGGGAGGAGACCTCCAGGCGGTACTCGCCATGGATCGGGTCCTCTACGTCGAGCAGGGCGCTCACCTGGCGGCTGATGTCCGCGCAGTCGTCGACGTTGACGCCATCGGGGTGATCGATGTAGATCACCAGGCGCGAGTGTTTGCCCTGAGAGAGATGGTCGATGCCCCACAGCTCGAAGCCCATGGCGGTCACCACGGGTTCGACAAGAGCATGTAGTGCAGCATCCTTGGTCGCCACGGAATAGACTCCTACAGCCGTTGCATCAGGCACCTGGCCGGGAGTGAACAGGGAAGTCAGGTGGCTGATTGGCATTGCCCGGAACAGTGCCCCGGCGCCTGGCGCCCTGGGCAAGCTGCTAACAAAAAGCCCCTTCACAGGAAGGGGCTTTCACATAAAACCTGTAGACCACTCCGGCCGAACTGGCTGCCCCTTCGTTCTTCGATGCCGGCTCGTTAACCGGGATCGAAAGGCACCTGCCGGAAGATGGTAGCGGGGGCCGGATTCGAACCGACGACCTTCGGGTTATGAGCCCGACGAGCTACCAGACTGCTCCACCCCGCATCAATCTAGGTCGGTGATTTTATGCGCACCCGACGCTGTCGTCAAGCGGCAACCACCGCGTTGCCAATCCTGCTTCTGAAGGCTCGCCGACGCCGGTGGTCTCGGGCGCCGCGAAGAATCAGATGGTGCCGAAGGCGGGACTTGAACCCGCACGGCCGTAAGGCCACTACCCCCTCAAGATAGCGTGTCTACCAATTCCACCACTTCGGCATCAGGGGAGGCTGGACACTGCGCAGCGACGCTTACTGCTCGTCGCTGCCCTCCAGCACTGGCGCAGCATTATCCATACTCGAGCCCTCGTCGTCAAGGGTCGGCACGTTATTCTGCTGTTCGATCAGGCGCGCATCGGGAATGCCCGCCTCGGGCGCCTCGCCGGCCTGGCTGGCGAACCAGGCCAGGGCCAGGGAGGTGGCGAAGAAGGCGGCCGCCAGCAGGCCGGTGGCCTTGGAGAGGAAGCCGCCGCTGCCGCGGGAACCGAACACGGTCTGGGAGGCACCGCCGCCGAAGGCGGCGCCAGCCTCGGCGCCCTTGCCCTGCTGCAGCAGGATCAGGACGACCAGGGCGATGGCGATCGCCACGTGGATCATGAGAATGGCAACTTGCATGGAATCAACCTGCTGACTGACAGATGGCTAGGAAATCGTCGACCTTGAGCGAGGCACCGCCCACCAGGCCGCCGTCGATATCGGGTTGGGCAAGCAGCTCCGCCGCGTTACCCGCGTTCATGCTGCCGCCGTAGAGCAGCCTCAGGCCTGCCGCCAGGTCGCGGTCGAAACCGGCCTGGTAGGCGCGGATGGCGGCCATCACCTCCTGGGCCTGCTCCGGCGTGGCGGTGCGCCCGGTGCCGATGGCCCACACCGGCTCGTAGGCGATGACCACGCGGGCGCGCTGGGCCGGCTCGAGGCGGGCCATGACATGCCCCACCTGACGCAGCACCACCTCGCGGGTGCGGCCGGCGTCGCGTTCCTCGAGGGTCTCGCCCACGCAGAGCACCGGCGTCATGTCGACGCTCAGCGCCGCGAGCAGGCGATCATAGACCTGCTCGTCGCTCTCGCGATAGAGCTGGCGACGCTCCGAGTGGCCCACCAGCGCATACTGGACGCCGAACTCGCGTAGCATCCCCCCGCTGACCTCGCCGGTATGCGCCCCCGAGTGGAGCGGGTTGAGGGTCTGGGCCCCCAGGCGGATCCGGGTCTCGGCGAACTCGCGGCGCGCCGCCTCCAGGTAGGGGAAGGGTGGGAAGATCGCCACCTCGAGGTCGCCGGGCAGCTCGGCCTCGGCGAAGGCGCGGCCGAAGGACGCCACCAGCTCGGCAGAACCGTTCATCTTCCAGTTGCCGGCGATCAGCGGGGTACGCATGGGATGCCCTCTTTCAAGGTGGAGCGAAATGGTATAGGAGAGGCCCTGTCAAGACAACCGGCCGGCCCACCGCCCCTATCCCTCGAGCAGCGCCTCGACGCGCTCGGCCAGGCGCCGCGCCAGGCCGTCCACGTCCAGGTGCGGACGCCCTTCCACCATCACCCGGATCAGCGGCTCGGTGCCGGACGGGCGCAGCAGCACCCGCCCCTCCTCGCCGAGCTCGGCCTCGACCTCGCTCACCGTCTCCCGGAGCGCCGGCATCGCCATCACCGCCCGGGCGTCGCTGCCCGGGGTGAGACGCACGTTGACCAGCGCCTGGGGCGCCTTCTCCAGCCCCGCCAGCAGGCGGCTCAGCGGCTTCTCCTCGCGCACCATGATCGCCAGTACCTGCAGCGCCGAGACGATGCCGTCGCCGGTGGTCTGGACATGGCCACAGACGATATGGCCGGAGGACTCGCCACCCAGCTGCCAGCCGTTGGCGGCCAGGCGCTCCATCACGTAGCGGTCGCCCACCTTGGCGCGCTCGAAGGGCACGTCCATCGCCTCGAGTGCCGCGGCGAGGCCGAAGTTGGACATCAGGGTGCCCACCACGCCGCCACCCAGCTCGCCGCGGACCTGGCGGTCCCGGGCGATCAGGTAGAGGATGTCGTCGCCATCGATCTCGCGGCCTTCGCTGTCCACCAGCAGCACCCGGTCACCGTCGCCGTCGAAGGCCACGCCGAGGTCGGCGCCCTGCTGGATCACCGCGGCGCGCAGCGCCGCCGGGTGGGTCGAGCCCACCTCGTGGTTGATGTTGAGGCCGTCGGGGCTGGCCCCGATCAGGCTGACCTCGGCGCCCAGCTCGCGGAACACGCTGGGGGCGATGTGGTAGGTGGCGCCGTGGGCGCAGTCGAGCACCACCTTGAGGCCGCCGAGGCTGACCCGATCGGGGATGGTGGACTTGCAGAACTCGATGTAGCGGCCGGGGGCGTCGTCGATTCGTGCCGCCTTGCCCAGCCTGTCGGGGGCCACGGTGGCCAGCGGCTCGTCGAGCATCGCCTCGATCTCGGCCTCCACGTCATCGCCGAGCTTGGCGCCGGCGCTGGAGAAGAACTTGATGCCGTTGTCGGCGAAGGGGTTGTGCGAGGCGGAGATGACGATGCCGGCGTCGGCGCGGAAGGTGCGCGTCAGGTAGGCGATGCCCGGGGTCGGCATGGGGCCGAGCAGGGCCACGTCGACGCCGGCCGCGGAGAGCCCCGCCTCCAGCGCCGACTCGAACATGTAGCCGGAGATGCGGGTGTCCTTGCCGATCAGCACCCGGTGGCGGCGCTTGGGGTTGCGCGCCGCCAGCACGCGGCCGGTGGCCCAGCCCAGCTTGAGCATGAAGTCGGCGGTGATGGGCGGCTCGCCCACGGTGCCGCGGATCCCGTCGGTTCCGAAATAGCGTCGTGTCATCAGCAACCTTCCTTGAGTACGGCCCAGGTCATGTTCACCGCGTCCACGGTGGGGGCCACGTCATGGACGCGCAGGATGCGGGCGCCGCGCTCCACGGCCAGGGTCGACAGCGCCAGGCCGCCGGGCAGGCGCTCCTCCACCGGGCGCTCCAGCACCTTGCCGATCATGCTCTTGCGCGACATCCCCACCAGCAGCGGCAGCTCGAGCTCGGTGAGGCGCTTCATGCGATGGAGCAGGCGCAGGTTGTGCTCCACGGTCTTGCCGAAGCCGAAGCCCGGGTCGAGCAGCAGGCGCTCGCGACGCAGGCCGGCGGCCTCGCACTCGGCGACCCGGGAGGCGAGGTAGCCGGCCACCGCCTCCTCGATGGGCTCATCATAGCGGGGCGAGTGCTGCATGTCGCGAGGCTCCCCCTGGCGGTGCATCAGACACACGGGAAGCCCCGTACCGATCGCCGCGGCCAGGGCGCCGTCGCGCTCCAGGGAGCGCACGTCGTTGATCATCCCCGCGCCGAGGGCGGCCGACTCGCGAATCACCTCGGGGCAGCTGGTATCCACCGAGACCAGGGCATCCAGCTCGCGCACCAGCGCCTCCACCACCGGCGCCACGCGCTCGAGCTCCTCGTCCGCGGAGACCGGGTCGGCGCCGGGGCGGGTCGACTCGCCGCCGACGTCGATGATCGTCGCGCCCTCGGCGAGCATGCGCTCGGCATGGCGCAGGGCGTCATCCAGCACCACATGACGGCCGCCGTCGGAGAAGGAGTCGGGGGTGACGTTGAGGATCCCCATGACGCGGGGGAAGGAGAGGTCGAGCCGGTGTCGGCCGCACATCAGGGTAGAGGGATGGGGAGTCATCGTCGCTCGTGTGGTTGGCAGGAACAAGGGGCCACAATGGCGAAGGCGCCCCCGCGGGGGCGCCTGGCGTCAGGTGATACGGCGAGCTCAGGAGCCGGCGGGGCCGCCCAGCGGGTCGGAGGGGCGGCGACGTGGCTCCTCGTCGTCGTCCGGGTCGCCGTCGACCGGCTCCGAAGTGTCGGCGTCGCTCACCGGCTCGGGCTCGCTGCCGCCGGTGGGTGCACCGCCGCCGGGGTCATCCCAGCCCTCCGGCGGGCGTGGCTCGCGCCCCTCCATGATGTCCTTGAGCTGGGTGGAGTCGATGGTCTCGTACTTCATCAGCGCCTCGGCCATGGCGTCGAGCTTGTCGCGGTTCTCCTCGAGGATGACCCGCGCCTTCTCGTAGCACTCGTCGATGACCTTGCGCACCTCCTTGTCGAGCTTGGAGATGGTCTCGCCGGACTTGAGCTTGCCGCCGCCCTGGCCCGGGCCGCCGAGGAACTGGTGGGACTCGTCCTCGTCGTACATGATCGGGCCCATCTCCTCGGAGAGGCCCCACTTGGCGACCATGTTGTGGGCCAGCTCGGTGGCGCGCTTGATGTCGTTGGAGGCTCCGGTGGTCACGCCATTCGGCCCCAGGGTCATCTCCTCGGCGATGCGGCCGCCGAACAGCGAGCAGATCTGGCTGATGATCTGCTGGCGCGACAGGCTGTAGCGGTCTTGCTCGGGCAGGAACATGGTCACGCCCAGGGCACGGCCGCGGGGGATGATGGTGACCTTGTAGACCGGGTCGTGCTCCGGCATCACCAGGCCGATGATGGCGTGGCCCGACTCGTGGTAGGCGGTGTTGAGCTTCTCCTTCTCGGTCATAACCATGGAGCGGCGCTCGGCGCCCATCATGATCTTGTCCTTGGCCAGCTCCAGCTCCTCCATGCCCACCAGGCGCTTGTTGCGCCGCGCGGCGAACAGCGCCGCCTCGTTGACCAGGTTGGCCAGGTCGGCGCCGGAGAAGCCCGGGGTGCCGCGGGCGATCAGCGACGGCTTGACGTCGTCGGCCAGCGGCACCTTGCGCAGGTGCACGTTGAGGATGTGCTCGCGGCCGCGGATGTCGGGCAGCGGCACCACCACCTGGCGGTCGAAGCGGCCGGGGCGCAGCAGCGCCGGGTCGAGGACGTCCGGGCGGTTGGTGGCGGCGATCACGATGATGCCCTCGTTGGCCTCGAAGCCATCCATCTCCACCAGCAGCTGGTTGAGGGTCTGCTCGCGCTCGTCGTTGCCGCCGCCCATACCGACCCCGCGGGAGCGGCCCACGGCATCGATCTCGTCGATGAAGATGATGCAGGGCGCCTGCTTCTTGGCCTGCTCGAACATGTCACGCACGCGGGAGGCGCCCACGCCGACGAACATCTCGACGAAGTCGGAGCCGGAGATCGAGAAGAACGGCACCTTGGCCTCGCCGGCGATGGACTTGGCGAGCAGCGTCTTACCGGTACCCGGGGGACCCACCATCAGCACGCCGCGAGGAATGGTGCCGCCCAGGCGCTGGAACTTGGTGGGGTCGCGCAGGAAGTCGACCAGCTCCTCGACCTCCTCCTTGGCCTCGTCGCAGCCGGCGACGTCGGCGAAGGTGGTCTTGATCTGATCCTGGGAGAGCAGCTTGGCCTTGGACTTGCCGAAGCTCATGGGCCCGCCCTTGCCGGCGCCACCGCCCTGCATCTGGCGCATGAAGAACATGAAGATGGCCAGGATCAGCAGGATCGGGAAGCTGGCGATCAGCAGGCGCATCCACAGGCTCTGCTGCTCGGGCTCCTTGCCCACCACGGTGACGTTGTTGGAGAGCAGGTCGTCCATCAGCTTGGGATCCTCCGCCGCGGGGCGGATGGTCTGGAACTGGGAGCCGTCGGTGCGCTCACCGCTGATGGTGTAGCCATCGATGGTGACGCTACGTACCTGCTGGTTCTGCACCTGCTGGACGAACTGGGAGTAGCTCATCGCCTGGGGTGAGCTGTCGACGCTGAAGTTGTTGAACACCGTCAGCAGCACCGCCGCGATGACCAACCACAGGATCAGGTTCTTCGCCATGTCGTTCAAGGGACTACCCTCAATATCTGAAATCTGTCGGCCGCCTGGGCCTGGCACCTTGGACACTACAGGAGCCGGCCGCGTTCGGCCACCGCCCGCCGGGCAGATCACCGCAGCAGACACTCTGGCACACCACGCTCGGCGCTGTCCGCCCATCGCCCTGGTAGGCCAGGGCTATCACGGCCATGCTGCGCCGTCGACTCAACCGCGGAAGCCCTGTGCCAGCAGGTAGACCTCGCGGGAGCGCGCCCGCGACGCGCCGGGCTTGCGGGTCACCACCCGCGTGAAGGCGCTGCGCAGCGCCTTGAGATAGTCGTCGAAACCCTCGCCCTGGAACACCTTGGCCAGGAAGCTGCCGCCGGGGCGCAGGGTCTGGCCGGCCAGGTCCAGCGCCAGCTCCACCAGGTACATCGCCTGGGGCTGGTCGATGGCGGCCATGCCACTCATGTTGGGGGCCATATCGGACATCACCAGGTCCACCGGGCGCTCGCCGAGCACATCGAGGATCGCCGCAAGCACGCTTTCCTCGGTGAAGTCGCCCTGGATGAAGTCGACGCCAGCCAGGGCGTCCATCTCGAGGATGTCGGAGGCGATCACCACCCCCTCGGGGCCGACCTTCTCCGCTGCCACTTGGCTCCAGCCGCCGGGGGCCGCGCCGAGATCGATCACCGTCATGCCGGGCTTGAAGAGGCGATCCTTGTCGTCCAGCTCCAGCAGCTTGTAGCTGGCCCGCGAGCGATAGCCCTCCTGCCAGGAGCGCTGCACGTACGGGTCGTCGAAGTGCTCCTTCAGCCAGCCCTTGCTGGTCTTGCTGGAGGGACTGGACTTGCCGGCGGAGCGCCTGGCGTCATCGGGAGACGGGTTGCGGGAACGAGCCACGGCATCACCTGGGGTGGAACGGGAACGAACGGGGCGAGAGCGGGGTGCCGGGGGGTATGCCTCGACCGAGGCGACCTGCGCAGATGTCGCGCCGATGGCTTTTCCGACGCGGCGTTTTCCGCGTACCATGGGCGGCTGCGCGCAACCGGGAAGACGCAAGATACCATGAGCTTGTCACAGGCACAAAAGAAAGCATTCCGCAGCATCGGCCACCACCTCAACCCGGTGGTCACGGTCTCCGAGAACGGCATCTCCGAGGGCGTGCTCGCCGAGCTCGAGCGGGCCCTGGCCGACCATGAGCTGATCAAGGTGAAGCTCGCCCTGCCGGAGCGCGACGACCGCGGCGCCATGCTCGACGAGCTGGTCACCGCCAGCGGCGCCGAGCTGGTCCAGAAGATCGGCAAGATGGCGCTGCTCTACCGCAGAAACCCCCGGGCCAACCCGAAGCTCTCCAACGTGCAGCGCTTCGAGGGGCATCACGGGCGGCACTGACCGCACTTCGCGCGAGGAGCAAGGAGCAAGGAGCA
>NZ_AXCA01000069.1:0-3984 GCF_000475415.1 Halomonas sp. PBN3
ATCGACTTCACCAGCTCCGGCGGCGACCGCATCAGCACCGTGCAGGTGCCGATGATCGAGCCTGCCGATGTGGTATCGCTGCCCAAGGGGCAGGCCTTCGCCCTGCTCGAGGGTGGCCAGCTCTGGAAGGTGCGCATGCCGCTGCCGCTGCCCGATAGGCACGAGGACATCCCCGGCAGCATCGCCGAGCTCGCCGAGCGCATGAAGCGCGATTACACCACCGGCGAGCAGTGGTGGACCGCGGTGATGCCGCCGCCGGTGAACCTGGAGCTGGGCGAGCTAGGGGCCGAGCTCCCGGTGCGGGCCCGCGATGCCCAGGAGCCGCCGCTTGCGCAGGCAGAAGCCCGAAGGGAGGAGCATGGCAAGGGCGAGGACAAAACGCGCCGGCAAGGGGAGGAGGCCGAGTATCAGCTGCTCGACGAGTGGCCGCTGGCCCAAGAGATGGAGAACCGTGATGAACATCGAGACAACGCCCATGACGCCTGATACCGCGGCAACCGCCATCGTCTCCAGCGTCGCCCTGGAGAGCGGCTCTTTGAGTGAGCTGCCGCCGGCCCTGTACGGGCTGCTCGACTACGTGGTCATCGGCATCGACCGCGTCGAGCTGACCCAGCGCGCCTACCGCAAGGGGCTCTCGCCGGTGTGGGAGCAGGGCGAGCACCCCCATGAGGGGCGGCTGATCCTGCACTACCACGACCGCCGCTGGTCGCTGCTCTGCTCGCTGACGCCGGTGAGGGTGCACTGAGATGGCCACGGCAGAGCGCGCCCAGGAAACTCGACGCGGCTGGTTCTCCACGCTGTTCGGGCTTCCATTTCAGATTATGGCGGTGCTGGTCGTGTCGCTGCTGATGTCGGTGCTGGTCGAGTGGGCGGGAATCCACTGGCAGTGGTGGAGCCAGCCCGGGGCCCAGCATGCGCTGGAGACCCTGGAAACCGAAGTGGCCCGACTGGATACCCACTTCACGCGCTCGCTGCTGGTCTCGGACCCGGTCGCCCTGGCGACCCGAGCCGTCACCAGCGCCCACGAGTGGCTGTTCGTGAGGAGCGGGATAGCGGACTGGCTTGAGAACAGCGCCCATCACGGGGGTTGGCTCGGCACCCTGCATGTCTACGTGCAGGCGGCGCTCTACGTCACGCTGATGACCCTGACCCGTGTGGTCATTCTGCTGCTGACCTCGCCGCTCTTCGCCCTGGCGGCCCTGGTCGGCTTCGTCGACGGCCTGGTGCGTCGTGACCTGCGTCGCTTCGGCGCGGGGCGCGAGTCCGCTTTCATCTACCACCATGCCAAGCGGGCCATCACGCCGGTCTTCGTGGTGGGCTGGCTGCTCTACCTGAGCGTGCCCTTCGCCATTCACCCCAACGCCTTCCTGCTGCCCTGCGCGGCACTCTTCGGCCTGCTGGTCAGCATTGCCACGGGGAGCTTCAAGAAGTACCTCTGAGGCCCCACGTCGCGGGCCTTCCATGGCCTCGTCGTTATTGCCCGGAGCCTGTGCGGGCTCCGGTGCTTGCGTGCCTAGGGGGTTGAGCGAGCACAGATAAACGTCGTGTGCGGCGCTTATGGTTTCCTGCTGCGCTGCACCCTGGCGGGCGACAGGATGACGGCAATGCCAGCCAACGGATGGACTGTCTTGCCATGACGCTTCGCCGCCTGCCTCGGGCCCTGTCGCCCCTGCTTCTGACGCTGCTGACCGCTCAGTTCGGCGCTCCCTATGTCGCCTATGCCGACGAGCGCGACGGCGTGCGGGATGAGATCGCCCGCCAGGACCTGGCCCTGATTCAGGACCAGCTGGCCCAGATCCAGCGCATCGTGGATCGGCTCGAGAGTCGCGTCGGGGAGTTCGACCCCGATACCACCCGCGTCTTCCTGGATGTGCCGCGTCTACGCCGTGACCTCGAGGCGGTGGCCGAGGGCATCGACGACGTGCTCGAACCGCCTCGCTTGCCACCCAGGCAGCCGGCGCCGCTCGCCGGCGACTACCTGCAGGAGCGGTACTGATGGAGGCCTTTGCCGCCGGTGCCGGCTTCGAGGCGCCACCCCTGGGCGTCCTGATTGCCGGGGTGGGCTGCACCGTGGTGCTGCTCTGGGCGTGCTGGAGCGCCATCTCCTCCTACCGAGGCTACGCCAAGGGGCGCGTCAGCGGCGACGACTTCGGCTTTGCCGCCCTGCGCGCCGTCTTCCTGGTCGTGGTGATGTTCTGGATTTTCCTCTGAGGCTGTACGCCTCGCACTTTCGTCATTCAAAAAGGAGCTCGATATGACTGCCGTGCGTTCACTCTTCTCTCGTGCCCGTCCTCATACCCAAACCCGGTGCTTTGCCGCGCTTGCCGCTGCGGGGCTCTTGCCGGCTCAGGCTATGGCGCAGGGGCTGCCCACCATGGAGGCGCCGTCGCGAGGGGAAGGGGATGGCCTGCTCACCACCCTGCAGAACTACCTGTTCGACTTCGGCGCCTTGGGCGGCCTGATCCTGGCCACGGTGGCCTTCCTGATCGTCGCCATCGCTGCCATTGCCACCTTCAACGAGGCCCGGGTGCGCGGCGAATGGTCGAAGTTCGGCGTGGTGGTCGTGGTGGGGGTGGTGCTGATCATCGCCATCATCTGGCTGGCCACCAAGGCGTCGGAGATCCTCTGATGGCCAACCGTCTCGACTTTCTGCCGACCCGCCTCAACGCCGCGCCGGTGGTGTTCCGGGGCATGACCGGACATGAGGTTGGGATGATGGCCCTGGGCGGCCTGGCCGCAGGCCTGCTGCCGGGCGCGATCGGCGCCTGGCTGCTGGGAGCCATCGCCATGGTGCCCACCGTGGCCTTCGCCTGTGCCGGCATGGCGCTCTACTTCGGTGGGGCCGTCATGCGGCGGCTGCGTCGCGGCCGTCCCGCCGCCTGGCTTTATCGCAGCCTGCAGTTCCGCCTGGCCCGGCAGGGCATACGCCTGTGGGGCGGCGAGACTCTGATCACCCGCTCCGGCCCCTACTCGCGGCGGCGGATGCGCTACCAGCCGGGAGGACGGCCATGAGTCGCTTTCGTCACGCCCTGAGCGCCCGGGATGCCCATATCACCACCCTGCGCCTGGTCATCGTGGTGCTGGCCCTGCTGAGCGCCGGCCTGTGGTGGGGCTGGAAGTCGGCCCCGGAGAACCTGACCATCCACAATCCGCCCGACCTGCGCTCCGGCAGCACCCGCGCCTGGTGGGAGGTCGACCCCTCGAGCGTCTATGCCTTCGGGTTCTACGTCTGGCAGCAGATCAACCGCTGGCCTTCAGACGGCCAGAGCGACTATCAACGCAACCTGCAGGCCTACTCGCCCTTTCTCACCCCCTCCTGCCAGCGCTACCTGGACAACGACTACGAGACCCGCAACCGTCGTCAGGAGCTCTCCGGGCGCGTGCGTGGCATCTACGAGATCCCCGGGCGCGGGTATCGCGCCAGTGCTGTCGAGGTACTGAGCCGCGATGCCTGGATCGTGACCCTGGATATGGCCATCGACGAGCAGTACGCCGGCACCCCGGTGCGCGATCTGTTCATTCGCTATCCGCTGCGCATCGTGCGCGCTGACGTGGATCCCCAGCGCAACCCCTGGGGCCTACAGGTGGACTGCTTCGAGGGCACCCCGCAGCGCCTGGCGGTGCCCGGCCGCGAGGAGGAAGGAGACCTGCTATGAAGCGCCTGATACTGGCCTGCCTGGCGAGCGCGGCGCTGGCCGGCGACGCCCTGGCGGTGGAGATCATGCACTGGGAGCGCCGCCCCCTGGCGATCCCGCTGCCGGTGGATGAGGAGCGCATTGTCACCCTGGACCGCAACGTGCGGGTGGGGCTGCCGCCGGCCCTGGCCAACCCCGAAGTGCTGCGCGTCCAGAGTGCCGGGGGCGTGCTCTACCTGAAGGCCTTCGAGGCCTTCGAGACCCAGCGCGTGCGGGTACAGGACGTGGAGAGCGGGGATGTGCTGCTGCTGGACCTCTCGGCCCGGGAGGGAGCCAGCAGCGAGGAGAT
>NZ_AXCA01000070.1:0-1572 GCF_000475415.1 Halomonas sp. PBN3
CCTGGTATGGATTGACCCGTCAAGGGGTCGGTTGATTCTGCTACATGTGATTGTCCTCAAATGCCTACGGCTCAGGAAGCGAGGGGCTATCAGCGACGGTGGATCTCTCTGGTATTCGTGGGTTGGTTACCGACCTGTCATCACTTCGTCGCGGAGCTACCCTGGTCTACAAGCGAGGGTCACCCAGCCCCGCAGGGCGGAGGCCTCATAGGAGCGTCAGGGGTTCTCCCACCGGCCCGACGCTCCCTGAGCCGTAGGCACTGAGGCGCGATCATCATGCGGTGGCCCGGCTGCCGTGCGGTTTGCCCATCGCTTCGCAGGCAATCGCCCACAGGAAGCCGGCCATTTCTCGCGCCACCGCCGTGGTGACTTGCTGCTTAACCTTGCCCGTGGCGACCAGGCGACGGTAACGCCCACACAGGCGTTTCTGCGCCTCCCAGGCGATCGCCTGCACCGTTGGCGAGGTCTTCTCGGCGCGCTGCTCAATGATCCGTGTCTTACGTGCCGGGAAGCGGTAGCTCCAGGCCGCCTCCACCAGCACGCGTCGCACATGGCCGTTGCCGGTTTTGGTGATACCGCCCTGGCGCCGACTGCCTCCGCTGGAGTGCTCGCTGGGCACCAGGCCCAGGTACGCCATCAACTGGCGGGGTGAGTCGAAGCGACTGATATCTCCCAGCTCGGCCAGTACCGTCATCGCCGTGATCAGGCTCACGCCCCGCATCGCCTGAACGGCCTCGACCACCGGAGCCAGTGACCAGTTTGGTAACACCGCTCTCATCTGTTTTTCGAGGCCCACCACACGGCGCTGGGCGTCTTTCACGTTGTCGACGTACTCCTCCAGCACAACCTGCTGAACGGGGGTGTCGAAGCGAACCGTCTCCAGCCAGCGGAAGTGTGCCGGTATCCACTTGCTCTTGCCGGGGTAGACCTTGCTGTGCCGCAACAAGAAGGCGTTGAGTCGCTGCCGGGCGCGGAGTTCAGCGGCTTTCATATCTTCCCGGGCGCGAGTCAGGTCGCGAATCGCCTCCTGTTCCGGCGTCGGCACCCAGACCGGTGTCAGCTCACCGGAGCGCGATAGGCGAGCTAGCATCTTGGCATCGCGACGGTCGGTCTTGATGCGATCCCCAGCACGCTGGGGAATCAGCGTCGGGGCAACGACCTCACAGTCATGGCCGCTGGCCTGAATCTGGTGGTAGACCCCGTAGCCACAGGGGCCGGCCTCGTAGCTGAACAACAGCGGTTGCCCGTCGAAACGCTGGCTCAACTGACGAACCAGCTTGTCGATGGCCGCTGGTTCGTTGGGGATCTCGCCGCGAAACTCGGGAGCTTGGCGTCCGGCCTCGGCGATTGCCACGGAGATACTCGCCTTGTGCACGTCCAGGCCGATATAAGCGGCGTGGACGCTGCTGGCAGCACTGATCCGCTGGGCAACAGTGCGCTCGACAATAGCTGGCTGAGTTGCGTTAGACTGTTTCATGACCTGCCTCCCTCAATAGTGGCTCTGTGTTTCGGTACCCACCTCAACATAACCCACGACGTTGAGGTGGGGCAGGTCAATCCATGATGTCTACT
>NZ_AXCA01000071.1:0-352 GCF_000475415.1 Halomonas sp. PBN3
GCCGGAGCTGGTGAAGTCGATATCGTTGGCGATGTCGCTGGAATCCGAGGCCATGCTCACCAGCATGCGGGTGACCACGTTGACCTGGCGCAGCTGCCGGGTCAGCAGCTCGGCGGTCTTCTCCTCGCGCACCCGCAGCATCACCAGGTTGTTGAAGTTGCCGACCACCTGGCCGGCCTTGGCGGCGTTGCCGATGCGCGCCTCGATGTCGGAGAGGGTCTGGGTGTAGGCGGTGACCTGGATGCCGGCGCCGCCCCCCTTGTTGATGAGCGGGATGAACTCGTCGCCCATCAGCTCGTTGAACTCGTCGCAGTGCAGGTTGATCGGCACTTTGCCCATGCGCTTGCCGTTC
>NZ_AXCA01000072.1:0-1665 GCF_000475415.1 Halomonas sp. PBN3
TCCTCACCTCGGGTAGACCTGCGGCAGCGACCCCATGGTGATGCCGTGCTCGGGGTCCGGCTGGCCGTGGTTGAGGGTGATGTCCCGCGCCCGCACGCGATCCGCCGGCACGCCCGCGCGGCGGGCCCAGTCGCGTATCACGGCGTCGTCGCCGTCGCTGTCGAGCACGAAGATGTCCATCTGGGCGCCCTGGGCCAGCAGCTCGCTGACGGTGCTGTCGCAGCGCTCGCACGCCTCTACTGCCACATACACCGTCAGGCGCGCCTGAAGTGCACCCTCATCGGTGAAGTGAAAGGCGTTGCGCGGCCGCAAGGTGAACTCATCCACCGGCATCTCGTCGGGATAGAGGCGCTGCCAAGCCTCGTCGTAGGCCCGCTGGAACGCCAGCTCCCGCTCGGTGCGCTCGCGCTCCACGGCCACCAGCAGCTCCGCATAGCGGCGGCGCTCCTCGGCGCTGCGCGCCTCGACGCCGAGTGCGGTGATGGGATCCAGGTTGGGTGACCAGACGCCCCGTGGCCCCTCCATCAGCGCCTCGTAGCGCTCCCAATCGCGCTCGGTCAGCCTCCAGGCTTCGGCCTGCTCCGTGCGCGTGCGAGTACGCTCGCTCTCGAGCATCCGCTGCGCCTCCTGAATCACGGCGGAGGCATCGGGGCGATGCTCCGGGGTGGACTGGGTAGTGGACTGGGCAGCGGCCTGGCTGGCCAGCAGCGCCACGGCAACGGTCATCGCGGCAAGCACAGCAGGTTTCGGGTTTGTCATCGCAGGATCTCAGGTGGGCTCAGGGAATCTGGACGTCGACGGAGCGGCCGTTGCGGCTGAAGACGGCGCGGGTGCCGCGGATACTGGTCAGCTCCCAGCCATCCTGGCGATCCCCGACGCCCAGCAGCCGGATATCCCGCAGGCTCGACAGGCCGTTGGGCGAAACGCCAACGTAGGGGCGCCCGCCCCGGGACTCGACGCCGGTGACCTGGAACGGGGGCGACGGCGGGGCCGCTGGCCGCGGCGCCTGGCGGGCAGGTGCCGGGCGTGGTGCCGCCTGCCGGCTCTGCTCGAGGCGCTTCTCCAGCGTCTGGATCTGCTCGTTCTGGGCGGTGACGCGCAGGTTGAGCTCGCTATCCAGGTGGCTCAGCGTCTCGGATAGCTCGGCCAGGCGGGACTCAAGCGGATCCCGCTGTTCCAGCTGCGCCTGTGCGGCGGTGATATCGGCGGCATTCTCCAGCCCGCGCTGCTCGGCTCGCTCGAGACGCTGGTCCAGCTCCGCCAGGTGCTGCTCCAGCACCGTCTGCTGCGATTCCACTCGGGCGAGCGCCTCCTCCAGGGGCACCACCGCCTGCTGCACCTGGGACTGCACCAGAGATTCCACCGGCACCTCCTCAGGCGCCGGCCTCAACAGCAGAGCCCCCGACACCACAGCACCGGCCAGGCTGACCGTCAGCAGGCCGTAGAGGGTCTTCCTGCTGCCCTTCCCTGCCCCGAACTTGCGGCGACGCTGCGGCTCCGTCGGCTTGTGGTTGGGCGACAGCTCGGTAGGCTCACGCATCGCTCACCTCCGCCACTGCTTCGTTGCGCTCGTCACGGCTGTCGTCGCCGTGCCCCGGCGCATAGCGGATATCCCGCACCTGGTAGCAGACCTCTCTGGCGACAGGGTCGACCTCCAGCTCCCAG
>NZ_AXCA01000073.1:0-1263 GCF_000475415.1 Halomonas sp. PBN3
GCCTCCCCGCTGGGAAGGTTCTCCCCGGCGTTGCCATGAACGGGAGAACCATGATGGAACACTTTGTCCCCAACCCCTATGCGGTCGAAGGTGCGCTGATTCGGGAGGCGGTGCTGCGCGAGCAGTTTCGTCTCACGGTACACGGCACGCGCTGGGAGCATGACGACACCGAGCCCTCGGATCCCTGGTTCGAGGTGACGACGGTTATCGACGCTGGCAGCTTTGCGACGGTCACCGAGATCGTTCATGCAGAGCCCGACCTTCTGGCGCATATCGGCCCGGAGGTCATGCTGTCTCATGCCGAGGTGCGAGACCGGTATGGGCGCCTTGTGGCAGCAGCACGCTTTACGACGGGTGCCTTCGCGTGGCTCATGCCGCCCACCGTTCAGGAAGCGTCTGCGCTACGCGAGCGCGAGCAGGCACTGGAGCAGCGGGCCAGGGAGGAGATTGCCCTGGCAGACAACGTCAGCGCAGCGTGCTGGCTTCGCGAGCAGGCGGCAGGCGTGCGGCTGCAGCTGGCTCTGGACCACTACTATCGACCCTATGTGCGCCGAGAGCTCGAGGCGCTCAGCGTCATGCCAAGGCACTGACGATTCCCAACCTGCGAAGAACGCCCCATTCCGGGGCGTTTTTCCTTTCCCCGCCTGATTACGCTTTCCAATCGACCCGCCCCCGCAAACCCGAGAACCTCCTGCCTCAACGCCATTGAATGGACTCCTTGAGGCAACGCATGCTCAACCTTCCCACCCTCTCGACCGCTGCGCTGATCGCCACCACGCTGCTGGCGGGCTGTGCGCATCAGCCGCAACAGGCTCCTGAACCCTCGAACGCCGACTCTCTGGTGCTTTCGCTGCCGTACTTCGACGTGGACGGCGAGCGGCATCGGGCCGTGGTCACCGGCCCCAACCCGCCGACGACCGAGGCCGTGACTCCGGACATTTACAGCGACGAACTGCCCACCGTTGAGGTCATTCGCACCGGGCGTTACCAGCTGGTGGCCACTCAGGCCTCGCTGGGTCAGCGCTACCTCCTGGAGCAGACCATCGACGTGCGCATTCCGGCATCCATGACCACCACTGTGGAGGATGCGCTGCATCACACCCTGCGCCATACCGGCTATTCGCTCTGCCCCGCGCCCGGCCCCGCTCAGCGCACCCTCTACCGCAAGCCGCTGCCGGCGGCCCACTACCGGCTGGGCCCGATGCCGCTGCGCGAAGCCCTTCAGGTGCTGGGCGGCGACGCCTGGGAGCTGGAGGTCGACCC
>NZ_AXCA01000074.1:0-4401 GCF_000475415.1 Halomonas sp. PBN3
CCGAAGGGTGAAGATGGCGTGTCGACACCCGCCCCGCGAGGCACCGTGCAGAGACGACGACGCCCGCACGGGGCGGGCGTCGTCGACCAGCAGGGGAATGCTCAAGGCTCGGGCTGGTGCCGGAGCTTGCGCATCGTCGCCAGCACCGGTCCGGAGGCCACATAGGTACCGAACAGCAGCAGCAGCATTACCGAGGGCTCCAGGCTGATCACCACGAAGCCCAGCACGATGGCCAGCAGCACCACGAAGGGCACGGGCCCCTTGAGGTCGATATCCTTGAAGCTGTAGTAGCGGATATTGCTGACCATCAGCACCCCGGCGGCGCCCACGATCACCAGCATCAGCAGCTTGAAGCCGAAGGCCTCGGCATCGAAGCTGTGGAAGGTCCAGACGCTGGCCGCCACCAGGGCCGCCGCGGAGGGGCTGGGCAGGCCGATGAACCACTTCTTGTCGACGCTGCCGATCTGCACGTTGAAGCGCGCCAGGCGCAGGGCGGCGCAGGCCACATAGAGGAAGGCCACCACCCAGCCGGTCTTGCCGATGTCCTGGAGGATCCAGGTGAAGGCCACCAGCGCCGGGGCCACCCCGAAGGAGAGCATGTCGGAGAGGCTGTCATACTCGGCGCCGAAGGCGCTCTGGGTATTGGTCAGCCGTGCCACGCGGCCGTCGAGGCCGTCGAGCACCATGGCGATGAAGATCGCCACCGAGGCGGCGGTGAAGTCGCCGTTGATGCCGGCCACCACCGCGAAGAAGCCGGCGAACAGTGCCGAGGTGGTGAAGAGGTTGGGCAGCAGGTAGATGCCCTTGCGCCTGACGGTGCGGCCATCCTCCTCCGCCTCCTCGATCACCTCGGTCTCGCGCAGGAAGGCCGCCGCCAGGTCCTCCTCCGGCGGCGCCTCCACCGGTGACGGGTCCTCGCCCTGGTGCGACGCAGCCTGCTCGTTGTTGCGGGGATGCTGACTCATCGTCTCGTCCGTTGCCTGGAAATCATGGGGCCATTCTTGCACGGTCCCCCATGGCCGCAAAGCCGGCCACGCCACGCGACACCCCCAGAAACGACCAGGGGCGCGGTCGCCCGCGCCCCTGGTCCACCCGTCGAGTCGGCGACCCGATCAGTTCTTGCTCTTGTCCACCAGCTGATTAGCGGCGATCCACGGCATCATGCCGCGCAGCTTGGCACCCACCTGCTCGATCTCATGCTCGGCGTTGAGGCGGCGACGCGCGGTCATGGAGGGGTAGTTGCTGTTGCCCTCGTTGATGAACATCTTGGCGTACTCGCCGGTCTGGATGCGCTTCAGGGCGTTGCGCATGGCCTCACGGGACTGCTCGTTGATCACCTCGGTGCCGGTCACGTACTCGCCATACTCCGCGTTGTTGGAGATGGAGTAGTTCATGTTGGCGATGCCGCCTTCGTACATCAGGTCGACGATCAGCTTGAGCTCGTGCAGGCACTCGAAGTAGGCCATCTCCGGGGCGTAGCCGGCCTCAGTAAGGGTCTCGAAACCGGCCTTGACCAGCTCCACGGCGCCACCGCACAGCACGGCCTGCTCGCCGAAGAGGTCGGTCTCGGTCTCGTCCTTGAAGGTGGTCTCGATGATGCCGCTGCGACCGCCGCCGATGGCCGCCGCGTAGGAGAGGGAGAGCTCCTTGGCGTTGCCGGTGGCGTCCTGGTGGATGGCGATCAGGTCGGGGATGCCGCCGCCGCGGACGAACTCGGAGCGCACGGTATGGCCCGGGGCCTTGGGCGCGATCATCACCACGTCCAGGTCCTTGCGCGGCTCGATCTGGTTGTAGTGAATGTTGAAGCCGTGGGCGAAGGCCAGGGTCGCGCCCTCCTTGAGGTTCGGCTCGACCTGGTTCTCGTAGATCGCCTTCTGGTTCTCGTCCGGAGCCAGGATCATCACCACGTCGGCGCTCTTGCACGCCTCCTCGACGGACGCGACCTTGAGGCCGGCGGCCTCGGCCTTGGCGGCGGAGGAGGAACCCTGGCGCAGGGCGACGGTGACGTCGACGCCGGACTCCTTGAGGTTGTTGGCGTGGGCGTGGCCCTGGGAACCGTAGCCCACGATGGTGACCTTCTTGCCCTGGATGAGGGAGAGGTCGCAGTCCTTGTCGTAGTAAACGCGCATGTCGTGCTCCTGTAACGTTGGGATGAGGTGTCGTGTCAGCGTCGATGGCCACCCGCCCCGTCTGCCGCGGGGCTGGGTTCGTGGTTGGCCTTCACCATACGCCGGCGCACCCATTGCGTAAAACGCGATATTTGCAACACCACATGCCGCTTTGTGAAATAATCCCGGCATGGATACCCGCCCCCTCACCCAGTTCCTCGCCCTGGCCGATACCCTGCACTTCGGCCGCGCCAGCGAGGCGTGCCACGTCAGCCCCTCCACCCTATCCCGCACCATCCGCCAGTTGGAGGAGAGCCTGGGGGTCACGCTGTTCGAGCGCGACAACCGCCATGTCGCCCTCACCCGCCAGGGGGAGACCTTCCAGCGCTTCGCCCGGGAGACCCTGGAGCGCTGGGAGGAGCTGCGTCTGTCGCTGATGAGCGAGGCGCGCCGCCTGACCGGCGAGATCAGCGTCTACTGCTCGGTCACCGCCAGCTACAGTTTCCTCTACGAGCTGCTCAGCGAATTCCGCAGTCGCCACCCCGGCATCGAGCTCAAGCTGCACACCGGCGACCCCGCGGAGGCGATGAATCGCGTGCTGGGCGGCGACGAGGACATGGCGATCACCCCGCGGCCGCGCCAGACCCCGGAGGCGCTGGCCTTCAAGTCGCTGACCCGGGCGCCGCTGGTGTTCATCGCCCCGCGGGAGACGCCGGACTGGATCCCGCCCACCCCGGAGTCGCCCCGCGCCGAGCAGTGGCGCGAGGTGCCGATGATCCTCTCCGAGGCGGGGCTGTCGCGCAGCTACGCCGACACCTGGTTCCGGGCGCTGGGAGTGGCGCCGCGGATCTACGCCCAGGTGGCCGGCCACGAGGCGATCGTCAGCATGGTGGGGCTGGGCTTCGGTATCGGTGTGGTGCCGAAGATCGTGCTGGACAACAGCCCGCTGCGCGAGCGAGTGCGCATCCTGCCGGTGAAGCCGGAGCTGCCCCACTATGACGTAGGCCTCTGTGTGCTGGAGCGGCGCCTGAAGAGCCCCTTGATCCGCGCCCTCTGGGACGAGGTGGTGGAGCGCTGAGCGAGCCAGGATCGAGTAGGAGGGGGAGTCGCCTCCCCCGTCCTCTCACACCACCGGGCATACGGTTCCGTACCACGGCGGTTCACGAAGAACGACTATTAACCCGGCATCTAAATAGCTATGCTATAATGCCGGCATGAACAGAGAAGATGCTCGTACACTCCACCCCGCCGCTCAGGAAGAAAAGCGAAAACTTGCAGTTCGCCTTTCCAAGCGTGGGATGAAGAACAAAGAGATCGCCAAGGAGGTTGGCGTTCACCCTCTCACCGTCGGCCGGTGGCTTGCGAAATACCGTGAAGGCGGTCTAAAGGCCTTGCTCGCCCAGGTTCGTGGGCGAAGAGAGGGCTCTGGCCGCCAGCTTACTCCTGATGAAGAAAGTCGGCTCCAGGCCATGTTGGTCGACAAGACACCTGACCAGCTGAAGCTGCAGTATGCCCTGTGGACGCGCAAGGCCGTCCAGGAGTTGATCAAGCTGGAAACGGGGAAGTGGGTGCCCATTCGCACCATTGGCGAATATCTGAAACGCTGGGGGTTCACTGTTCAGAAACCCAAGAAGCAGGCCTATGAGCAGCGACCAGCCGAAGTGAAGCGTTGGCTGGGGGAAGACTACCCAACCATTCATGCCCGAGCCAAAGCCGAAGATGCCGAGATTTACTGGGGCGATGAGACCGGGTTGCGTAGCGATAGCCAGCATGTGCGTGGCTACTCACCCCAAGGCGTCACACCCGTCCTCCGGCTCAATGCGAGAAGAGCGACTATCAATCTCATTTCCGCTGTCACCAACCAGGGCAAGGTACGGTTCCGGTTTTTTGACGGCACCATGAATGCGAAAATTCTGATCGACTTCATGAAGCGCTTGATTCGTGATGCCAAGCGGAAGGTCTTCCTGATCTTGGACAACCTCAAGGTCCATCACGCCAAGATCGTCAAGGCCTGGCTGGCGGAGCATCGCGATGAGATTGAGGTGTTCTACCTTCCACCCTACTCGCCGGAGTTGAACCCAGATGAGTATCTGAACTGCGACCTCAAAGCCGGCGTACATAGCGGTACTCCGGCGCGCAGCAGAGACCAGCTGAAGAGGAAGGCGATGTCTCACCTGCGGAAGCTTCAGAAGCTCCCGATGCGAGTCGCGAAATACTTCAAAGCCCCGTCAATCCAATACGCCGCATCATAGCTATTTTATTGCCGGGTTAATAAGCCCTCTTGACCGTATCG
>NZ_AXCA01000075.1:0-306 GCF_000475415.1 Halomonas sp. PBN3
GTACCACACCTCGGTGATGTTCGCCCCCAACGTCGTCGGCACCGCCAACGCCACCTCCGCCGGCTGGGGCAACCTGGGCGGCGGCACCACCCAGATCCTGATGCCGCTGGTGTTCTCCGGCATCCTGATGCTGGGGGTCAGCGAGACCCTCGGCTGGCGCCTGGCCATGGTGGTGCCCGGCGTGGTGCTGTTCTTCACCGGCATCGCCTACTACCGCTTCACCCAGGACGCCCCGGACGGCAACTTCGATGAGCTGCGCGAGCGCGGCGAACTGCCCCCGACCGACGGCGAGCACGGCATGGGCCA
>NZ_AXCA01000076.1:0-711 GCF_000475415.1 Halomonas sp. PBN3
GTGCGCCAGGCATGGCGCGCAGCGCCTGACTGGCGCTGTTTCCAAGGGTGGTGCCTTGGAATGACTTGGGGGTGAAAGTCCCCTGCACGCCCGGCAAGGGGAAGTGCTAGCTGACGGCAAGGGTGTCTCCCGTGAGGGGGAATCCGAAGGCAGCCCGAAGCAAAACGCTGGCCTGACGAACAGGAAGCGGATACGAGGCGGCATGGCGGGGTGAGGTGGCAAGCATCACCAAAGCCCGGTACTTGCACGGAACGCCATGACGTAGATCCGACAGGCATAAGCGGGAAGGTCGCGCGTCTTACCCTGGGAGGTCTGGTGGTCTGCCACGGTGCTACCGGCGCCGAGAGGCGACGGGATGGGCCACCAGACGTCAGCAGAGGCCATAGTAAGTGCTGGTTCACCGCGGCACCAAGGGCCGAACATGAAGAACCGCGAGTAGGCGATGATGTCTCGAGGATCGATCATGAAGGCAGAAAGTGGCGCTGATACCGCCACCCACCCAGAGGGGCAGGGGCAGTACCCCGGGTCCCAGCCGGTGGGCGTCGAGACGATCCCGGCGTCGTCATCGTGGACGAAAGCGGAGCCCGCCCCGCTCATGGAGGCCGTGGTAGATAAGGCCAACATGGAGCGGGCTTACCGAAGGGTGGTCGCCAACAAGGGGGCGCCGGGTGCCGACGGCATGACGGTCCACCAGCTGGCCGACCACCTGAA
>NZ_AXCA01000077.1:0-1771 GCF_000475415.1 Halomonas sp. PBN3
CCTTCAGGGTCGAGGCACACGGTATGTCACGTCCCAGCTCCAACAGGCATTTGGGCGCGTTACGCGGTGTCTCTGTGGATCACCCTTGGGACGTGGGGCACGAGCCCGGCCACGATGGTGCTGCTCGCCATGATCCCGGAGGATGCGGTAGTAGCTGGACTCTGACGCCACATAGAGGCCTTCCTCGTCCAGCAGCCGCGGCACGACCTGCCCCGGCGGCAGGCTGGCAAACTCGGGACGATGGCAGATCTCCAGCACCTGCTGACGCTCCTCAGGCGACAGCGCGTGGCGCGGCACAGGCCGCACGGCCTTAGGCCGGCGGTCCTGATCGCCCCGCACCCAGCGACGGTAGGTGTTGGTACCGATGCCGAGCTCTGCACAGGCGGCCTGTAGGCGGGCCCCTGCGGCGCGGGCTTCATCGATCAGCTGTACGGCGTCCTGGCGATCTGAAGTGCTGATCATTCGTCCTCGTCCCCCCAGATCGCTCGGGCCTTTTTTCTCAACGCTAGCAGCGCCGCGGTTTCCGCGAGAGCAGCCTCCTTGCGGCGAAGCTCACGTTTGAGCTCCTTGTTCTCCTGGCGCTCCGCCTTTCGGGCTTCGCTGACCTGCTTCGAGTTAAGCTCAAGTCTGGTGTATGGGAGGAGGTAGGAAGGGTGGCGTATCCTGTTGATTGATCACGACCAAGATCTCAACCAACACGAGTGGATACGCCATGGCCGATTCTACCCTCCGGACTCTTTCACAACCAGAACCCCAGGTCGCTGACCCGCTGCACGAGCTGCTGCGCCAAGGTGCCCGTGACCTGATCGCCAAGGCCGTCGAGGCCGAGTTGGCCACCTTTCTGGCGCAGTATGCCGATCAGCGGCTCGACGATGGACGCCAGGCCGTGGTCCGCAACGGCTACCTGCCCGAGCGCACGGTCCAGACCGGGATCGGGGATGTCAGCGTGCAGGTGCCCAAGGTGCGTGACCGCAGTGGCGGTGGCGCTCGCTTCAACAGCAGCCTGCTGCCGCCCTATCTGAAGCGAGCCCGCAGCATCGAGGAGTTGATCCCTTGGCTCTACCTGAAGGGGATCTCCACTGGCGACTACCAGGAGGCGCTGGCGGCACTGCTGGGCGACCAGGCCAAGGGTCTGTCGGCCAACACTGTGTCACGGCTCAAGAAGCAGTGGGAGGACGAGCATACCGAGTGGCGAAAGCGGGACCTGTCAGACCGTCGCTACGTCTACTGGTGGGCCGACGGGGTGTACAGCAACGTGCGCATGGATGACCGCCTGTGCCTGCTGGTGATCATCGGGGTCACCGAGCAGGGCCGCAAGGAGTTGGTGGCCGTCGAGGACGGCTTCCGCGAGTCGGCGGACAGCTGGAAGACCCTGCTGACAGGCCTGCGAGAACGCGGCCTGACCCAGGCTCCCAAGCTGGCGGTGGGCGACGGCGCCATGGGGTTCTGGGCGGCCCTGAGCAAGATTTACCCGGAGACCGACCATCAGCGCTGCTGGGTTCACAAGACGGCTAACGTGCTGAACAAGCTGCCAAAGTCAGTACAGCCCAAGGTCAAGGCCGACCTGCATGACATCTGGATGGCCGAGACCCGCGACGAGGCGCACAAGGCCTTCGATCGCACGCTGAAACGCTTCGAGGCCAAGTACCCCAAGGCGATGGCGTGCCTGGCCAAGGATCGGGAGGAACTGCTGGCGTTCTACGACTACCCGGCAGAGCACTGGGTGCATATCCGCACCACCAACCCGATTGAGTCGACCTTCGCCACGGTC
>NZ_AXCA01000078.1:0-6341 GCF_000475415.1 Halomonas sp. PBN3
AGCGGTCTTGTGGACCCAGCAACGCTGGTGGTCGGTCTCCGGATAGACCTTGCTCAGCGCGGCCCAGAAGCCCATGGCGCCGTCGCCGATCGCGAGCTTGGGGGCCGTGGTCAGCCCGCGTTCGCGTAGCCCCGTGAGAAGCTCTTTCCAGCTGGCTTCCGACTCGCGTCGCCCATCCTCGACGGCTACCAACTCCTTACGGCCCTGCTCGGTGACACCGATGATCACCAGCAGGCACAGGCGGTCATCCATTCGAACGTTGCTGTAGACGCCGTCTGCCCACCAGTAGACGTAGCGCTGCTCTGATAAGCCACGCTTCTGCCAGTCGGTATGCTCGGCCTCCCACTGCTTCTTGAGCCGCGACACGGTGTTGGCCGAGAGCCCCTTGGCCTGGTCGCCCAGCAGGGCTGCCAGGGCCTCCTGGTAGTCGCCGGTGGAGACCCCCTTCAGGTAGAGCCAGGGGATCAGCTCGTCGATGCTCCGAGCCCGCTTCAGGTAAGGCGGCAGCAGTGCGCTGCTGAAGGTGACTCCATCACCGCTGCGATCGCGGGCTCGGGGCACCTTGACCTCGACGTCGCCGATACCGGTCTGCACCGTGCGCTCTGGCAAGTAGCCGTTGCGGACGACGGCGCGGCGGCCGTCTTCCAGCGTCTTGTCGGCGTACTGCTCAAGGAACGTGTTCAACTCGGCCTCCACGGCTTTGGCGATCAGGTCTCGGGCACCTTGGCGCAGCAGCTCATGCAGTGGGTCGGTAACACCAGTGTCTGGTTGCGTCACGGCTTGGAGGGTAGAATCGGTCATGGCGTATCCATCCTATGCTGGTTGTGATCTGGCGTGATCAATCAGCAGGATACGCCACCCCTCCTTCTATCCTCCATACACAAGACTTGAGCTTAACTCGCAAACCGATGGCGGTGGAGGTAATAGTCCTCGGCAATGACGAAACCGACGTAGAGCCGCCTATCGTCTCGCCAGGCGCTGGCCCGGAAGGCTTCTTTAGCCGCCAGGAATTCCCGTTGAGCCGAGGTACCGAAGGGGGAGCTCTTGCCACTGCCCGCGGGAAACTCTCCACGGGCCGCTACCGGTGTGGCGACGAACAGCAGCACCAGCAGAAAGGTGAAGGCCGTGTTCATGAGGCCGCCGCCGTTTTCCCCCTATCCACTGGCTGACGCATTGACCAGACAACCAGGGCCAGCCCCGCGATGAGCATCGGCAGGGTCAACAGCTGCCCCATGGTCAGCCAGCCGAAGGCGACGAACCCTAGGTGAGGATCGGGCAGGCGCACGAACTCCACGGTGAAGCGGAAGGCGCCATACAGCACCAGGAACAGCCCGGAGATGAGGCCCCGCTGGCGCGGTCGGCGCGACAGCCACCACAGCATGACAAACAGCACCACGCCTTCCAGGGCGAACTCATAAAGCGCTGAAGGGTGCCGCGGCTCCGGCCCCAGCCCCATCATGGGGGGGAAGACCATGGCCCAGGGAACGTCACTGATACGTCCCGGTAACTCGTGATTGATGAAGTTGCCGAGGCGCCCGGCGCCCAGGCCGATCGGCACCAGCGGGGCGATGAAATCGGTCAGCTGGAAAAAAGCCAGGCGATGCTTGCGGGCAAACAGCAGGGCGGCGATGAGCACACCGGCAAGGCCGCCATGGAAGCTCATGCCCCCGTCCCAGACCCTGAAGAGCCACAAGGGGTTGGCAAGAAGTTGCTCGAGCCCGTAGAACAGCGCATAGCCCAGGCGGCCACCCAAGATGATCCCCACGGCAGCGTAAAAAATCAGATCGCCGATATCATCGTGACTCAAACCCAGGCGATGGGCTCGACGACGCCCTAGCCACCAGGCGGCGGCCAGCCCGACCACATACATCAGGCCATACCAGTGAATCTGCACGGGCCCCAGGGAGATGGCCACGGGATCGATCTGCGGATATTGCAGCATGGTTCTTCCTTAATGCTCTGACAGCCAAGTCGCGTTGCCGAGACTGCGTTTACGATCAGCCTGGCTAGTCAACGATGCGATCGATGGTGACGTCGATCGGCGAGTCGGCCTCGCCGAGTGTCACCGGCCCCGCCTCGCCGATCAGGTCGCCTGGCTGCGGGGTGGCCTCGTCCGATGCGGAGACGCGCACCGTCAGGCGCAGCTCGGCAATCTGGGAGAGCCGTGCTTGGGGCGCCATGGCATCGTCGTCGTCGAGTGTCACCTCGAGCGGTAGGTCGGCGACCGTGGCCCGCTCGATGGCCAGCGGCGGCAGTTCGCCGGCCACGTCGCGGGCGACGACGAACACCGTGTCGCCCGGCGCGGCCCACTCGCGGAGCGCTTCGGCGAGGCCGACCCTGACCGCGAGCGACGCGCCGTCCTGCGCGGCCTGATGGGCATCGACCTGGTCGGACGAGGCGTCCAGGCGCTGTTGTGCCACGGCAATGCCCTCCCGCAGCGCTTCCGCCGAGCCGGGGTCGTCGAAGCCGGCGATCGCGCGTCGCCAGTAATCGATAGCCTCTTCATAGCGGGCGCGATCGAAGGCATGGATGCCCAGCATGCCGAGCACCGTCGGCTGACGCGGATCCTTGTCTAGGGTCTCGTCGACCAGTGCCTGGACCTCCTCGGTCATCGAGCGATTGGCGACGAAGAATTGGATCTGTGCCAATTGCGCCAGCAGGGAAGGCTGTCGACCCTCCAGCTCAATCAGGCGCTCAAGCGCGGCGATGGCATCACGTCCCCGATTGCTGTCCCGGTACAGCGGAAACAGCGACATCCACACCTTGGGATTGTCCGGCTGTCGCTTGGCCTGCTCCTCGAGCCGCTCGATCAGCATCGCCAGCGAGCCGTCAGGCGAGTTGCGCACCTCCTGATGCACGGCATACAGTGCCAGATCGCCCTCGGCGCCTTCCCGTTGATACCAGAGCAGACTGGCCACCACCAACGCCACCATCACCAGCGGCACCAACAACCGTCCGGCCTGGGGGGATTTGAGCGGTGTGCGTCGGCGTACCTGGGTATCCTCGAGCAGGCTGCGTTCGAGCTCCAGCCGACCCTCCTCGACTCGCGCGGTGTCGAGCTCGCCGCGTGCATGGGCCGTTTCCAGCGAGGCCAGGCGCTGACGATAGACCGCCACGTTCTGGGCATCGGTGCGCTGCTTGGTTTCGAAGGCCTGCTGAGCATCGTGCAGCGGGCGGGTCCGTCTCAGCGGCAGGATCACGAGCCACAGGGCAGGCAACAGTAACAGGGCGATGCCCAACCAGAGCAGATTCATTCGCTCCCCTCGCGGTTAAACAGGGCATTGAGGTACTCGCGCTCCTCGGCGCTGAGCGCTCGAACCTGGGCATGCTTTCGTTTGCGGACGAAGACCGCCACGATAAACCCCCCGATCATCACCAGCACGAACGGCAATCCCCATAGCAACCAGGTACGCTCGTCGAGTCGCGGGTTATAAAGCACGAATTCGCCGAAGCGTGCGACCATGTAATCGAGGATTTCTTTATCGGATCGCCCTTCGCGTAACAAATCTGCAACGCGTTCGCGCATGTCGGCAGCCACCGGGGAATCCGAGCTGTCGATGGCCTGGGCATCGCATTTGGGGCAGCGCAATGAGGCAGTAAGATCACGATAGCGCTCGGCCATTACTGGCCTCTCGAAGTCACGCACCTCGATAGCCGAATCCGCCAGCACAGGGACCGACGTTATCAACAAGAGCAACAGCAGGCCGGCCCGGGTCATCAACGCCATTTGCCCACCTCCTGCACGACACGTTCGACATCCTCGGGAGTGATATAGCCCGTGTGCTTATAGCGAATGATGCCCTCGGCATCGACGAGGAAGGTCTCCGGCACACCGTAGACGCCGAGCTCGAACCCCAGATCGCCATCCGGATCGAAGATATTGACTTCGAACGGGTCGCCGAACTCGTCGAGAAACTCCCGCCCCTTGACGCGGGTGTCCTTGTAGTTGATGCCGACCAAGCGCACGCCGCGCTCAGCGAGTGTCAGCAGCTGGGGCATTTCCTCCTTGCAGGTCGGGCACCACTCGGCCCAGACATTGACCAGCGTGACCTGCCCGTGCAACAGCGACTCATCGACCCGGGCACCAGGATCCTTCAGTGTCGAGAGGGAAAAGGCAGGAAACTGCTGGGCTAGCAGTGCCGAATTGCGGGCACTGGGATCCATGGCCAAGCCTCGGTAGAGAAAGAAACCCAGTCCCAGGAAAACCAGCAAGGGGAAAAGCAGTAACAGTCGCCGTTTCATGTATGGACCTCACGGAGGAGAGTGGAGTCAGCTGGCACTGAGCGCTGACGCCGATAGCGACGGTCCGCCACCGCCAGCAGACCGCCAGTGGCCATCAACAACGCCCCCAGCCAGAGCCAGCGTACGAACGGCTTGATCTGGATTCGCATGGCCCAGGCACCGTCACCCAAGTCTTCGCCCAGCGCCACGTAAATGTCCTGCAGCAGCCCAGGGCGCAGGGCGACGTCGGTCATGGGCTGACCGCGGGCAATATACAATCGCTTCTCGGGCCGTAGGGTGGTGACATGCTGGCCATCACGTGTCACCTCAAGGGTTGCCGTATCGGCCAGGAAATTGGGACCGCGGCGCTCGCTCAGGTCGGTCATGGTGAAGCTGTAACCGCCTATCTCGACACGCTCCCCCACGGCAAGACGTACGTTACGCTCGATGGCATAGTTCGACACCATGGCCACGCCCACGATGGTGATGGCCATGCCCAGATGGCCGACTACCATGCCCCAATGCGCCAGCGACAGCTTGCGCAAGCCGGCCAGGGGTGAGGAGGCATGGCGGGTCTTGTCGAACAGGTCACGGATCAACGCCAGCACGACCCACAGGGCCATGACCAGCCCCAGCGCCACGGCGGCGTTCCATTCTCCGCCGTAGAGGAACGGCACCGCCGCCGCCGTGATCAGCGCGGCGATGCCGGACCAAAGTAGTCGGCGCATCAACTCGCGCCCCGCCATCTGCTTCCAGCGCGCCACGGGGCCTAGCCCCATGAAGGCGCACAGCAGCACGGTCAGCGGCACGAATAGCGTATTAAAGTACGGTGGGCCGACGCTGATCTTGCCCAGCCCCAGGGCATCGAGAATCAGCGGGTAGACCGTGCCCAGCAAAACGGTCACGGTCATGACGACCAAGAGGATATTGTTGATCAGCAACAGCGCATCTCGAGACAACCAACCGAAGCCCACATTGCCGCTCATCCGCGGCGCACGCAGGGCAAAGATCAGCAAGGAAGCGCCCACCGTGAACCCCAGCAGTGCCAGAATGAAGATGCCCCGTGACGGGTCATTGGCGAAGGCATGCACCGACGTCAGCACCCCGGAGCGCACCAGGAAGGTGCCCAGCAGCGACAGCGAAAAGGTAAAGATCGCCAGCAGGGCGGTCCAGCTCTTGAAGGTGCCACGCTTTTCCGTGACCGCCAGCGAATGGATGAGCGCCGTCCCGGTCAGCCAGGGCAGGAACGAGGCGTTCTCCACCGGGTCCCAAAACCACCAGCCGCCCCACCCCAGCTCGTAGTAGGCCCACCAACTACCCAGCGCGATGCCCATGGTGAGGAAGGCCCAAGCAATATTGGTCCAGGGCCGCACCCAGCGTGTCCAGGCGGCATCGAGCCGCCCTCCCAGCAAGGCAGCGATGGCAAAGGCGAAAGCTACCGAGAAGCCCACATAGCCCATATAGAGCATGGGGGGATGGAGGATCAGCCCGACGTCCTGTAGCAGCGGGTTGAGATCGGCGCCGTCCTGAGGCACTCCCGGCAGCAGACGTTCAAAAGGGCTCGACGTGATCAGGATGAACAGCAAGAATCCGGTGCTGACCATGCCCATGACCCCCAAGACACGGGCCAGCATGTCACGCGGCAGGTTGCGCGAGAACAGGCTGACGGCGAAGCCCCAGCCGCTGAGGATCAGGCTCCATAGCAGCACCGAGCCTTCGTGTCCCCCCCACACCGCCGTGAGCTTGTAATACCACGGCAGCATCGAGTTGGAGTTGTTGGCCACATAGGACACACTGAAATCATCGAGCAGGAAGCTCGCGGTCAGGCTGGCATAGGCCACCAGCAAGAAGGCGAACTGCCCCCATGCCATGGGCTCGGCGAAGGCCATCCAGAGTGGGCGGCGGAGCGTGACACCCGCTAACGGAGCCAGCGCCTGTATAAACGCCAGGCCCAGCGCCATGATCAGCGCGAAGAGACCGAGTTCAGGAATGATTTTGACGAGCATGGTGATTCCGTCTTGAGTCGCGTGATTTCGGGTATACGGATTTAATGATTGATGGGGTGAAGGTGCCCCATCAACCATTAAATCCGTATACCCTAAAAAAGTAGCGCTGCCAGC
>NZ_AXCA01000079.1:0-3153 GCF_000475415.1 Halomonas sp. PBN3
AAGTGCCTGACGATGACCTACTCTCACATGGGGAAACCCCACACTACCATCGGCGCTGAGCGGTTTCACTGCTGAGTTCGGCATGGGATCAGGTGGTTCACGCTCGCTATGGTCGTCAGGCGAAAAGGGTGTGAATCATGCTGGACGAGTCGTCTCACGTATCCGGCCGTGTGTCATCACAGACCGCTTGGGTGTTATATGGTCAAGCCTCACGGGCCATTAGTACCGGTTAGCTCAACGCCTTGCAGCGCTTCCACATCCGGCCTATCAACCAGCTGGTCTCGCTGGGCCCTTCAGGAGGCTCAAGGCCTCGGGGAGATCTCATCTTGAAGGGGGCTTCCCGCTTAGATGCCTTCAGCGGTTATCCTGTCCGCACATAGCTACCCGGCAATGCCACTGGCGTGACAACCGGAACACCAGAGGTGCGTCCACTCCGGTCCTCTCGTACTAGGAGCAGCTCTTCTCAAATCTCCAACGCCCACGGCAGATAGGGACCGAACTGTCTCACGACGTTCTAAACCCAGCTCGCGTACCACTTTAAATGGCGAACAGCCATACCCTTGGGACCGACTTCAGCCCCAGGATGTGATGAGCCGACATCGAGGTGCCAAACACCGCCGTCGATGTGAACTCTTGGGCGGTATCAGCCTGTTATCCCCGGAGTACCTTTTATCCGTTGAGCGATGGCCCTTCCATACAGAACCACCGGATCACTAGAACCTACTTTCGTACCTGCTCGACGTGTCTGTCTCGCAGTCAAGCACCCTTATGCTCTTGCACTCACTGCACGATTTCCAACCGTGCTGAGGGTACCTTCGTGCTCCTCCGTTACGCTTTGGGAGGAGACCGCCCCAGTCAAACTACCCACCACACACGGTCCTCGATCCGGATCACGGACCTGAGTTAGAACGCCAATGATGCCAGGCTGGTATTTCAAGGTTGGCTCCACCCGAACTGGCGTCCGGGTTTCCAAGCCTCCCAGCTATCCTACACAAGCAACATCAGCGTCCAGTGTGAAGCTGTAGTAAAGGTTCACGGGGTCTTTCCGTCTAGCCGCGGGTACACAGCATCTTCACTGCGATTTCAATTTCACTGAGTCTCGGGTGGAGACAGCGTGGCCATCATTACGCCATTCGTGCAGGTCGGAACTTACCCGACAAGGAATTTCGCTACCTTAGGACCGTTATAGTTACGGCCGCCGTTTACCGGGGCTTCGATCAGGAGCTTCGCGTGAGCTAACACCATCACTTAACCTTCCGGCACCGGGCAGGCGTCACACCCTATACGTCCGCTTGCGCGTTTGCAGAGTGCTGTGTTTTTAATAAACAGTTGCAGCCACCTGGTATCTTCGACCGGTTCGGGCTGAAGCAGCAAGTGCTCTCACCCTACGCCGGCGTGCCTTCTCCCGAAGTTACGGCACCATTTTGCCTAGTTCCTTCACCCGAGTTCTCTCAAGCGCCTTGGTATTCTCTACCTGACCACCTGTGTCGGTTTGGGGTACGGTCCCACTGTATCTGAAGCTTAGAGGCTTTTCCTGGAAGCGTGGCATCGATGACTTCCAGACCGTAGTCTGTTCGTCTCGTCTCTCGGCCTTGAGGAACCGGATTTGCCTGATTCCTCAGCCTACTGACTTTCACCAGGACAACCAACGCCTGGCTCACCTAGCCTTCTCCGTCCCCCCATCGCAATACAGTGAGGTACGGGAATATTGACCCGTTTCCCATCGACTACGCCTTTCGGCCTCGCCTTAGGGGCCGACTCACTCTGCTCCGATTAGCGTCGAACAGAAACCCTTGGTCTTCCGGCGGGGAGGTTTTTCACCTCCCTTGTCGTTACTCATGTCAGCATTCGCACTCGTGATACCTCCAGCAAGCCTCTCGACTCACCTTCGTCGGCGTACACGACGCTCCTCTACCGCTCGTCATTCGACGAACCCGTAGCTTCGGTACCTGGTTTGAGCCCCGTTACATCTTCCGCGCAGGCCGACTCGACTAGTGAGCTATTACGCTTTCTTTAAAGGATGGCTGCTTCTAAGCCAACCTCCTAGCTGTCTGAGCCTTCCCACATCGTTTCCCACTTAACCAGGATTTGGGGACCTTAGCTGACGGTCTGGGTTGTTTCCCTTTTCACAACGGACGTTAGCACCCGCTGTGTGTCTCCCACGCGTCACTCACCGGTATTCGGAGTTTGCCTCGGGTTGGTAAGTCGGGATGACCCCCTAGCCGAAACAGTGCTCTACCCCCGGCGGTGCTACGTGAGGCGCTACCTAAATAGCTTTCGAGGAGAACCAGCTATCTCCGGGCTTGATTAGCCTTTCACTCCGATCCACAAGTCATCCAAATCTTTTTCAACAGATCCTGGTTCGGTCCTCCAGTTGATGTTACTCAACCTTCAACCTGCTCATGGATAGATCGCCCGGTTTCGGGTCTATTCCCAGCGACTGGTCGCCCAGTTAAGACTCGGTTTCCCTACGCCTCCCCTATACGGTTAAGCTCGCCACTGAAAATAAGTCGCTGACCCATTATACAAAAGGTACGCGGTCACCGAACGAGTCGGCTCCCACTGCTTGTACGCATACGGTTTCAGGATCTATTTCACTCCCCTCTCCGGGGTTCTTTTCGCCTTTCCCTCACGGTACTGGTTCACTATCGGTCAGCCAGGAGTATTTAGCCTTGGAGGATGGTCCCCCCGTCTTCAGTCAAGGTTTCACGTGCCCCGACCTACTCGATTTCACATGATCAGGTTTTCGGCTACGGGGCTATCACCCTGTATCGCTGAGCTTCCCAGCTCATTCGCCTAACCGGTCACATGCTTAAGGGCTGGTCCCCGTTCGCTCGCCGCTACTGGGGGAATCTCGGTTGATTTCTTTTCCTCGGGGTACTGAGATGTTTCAGTTCCCCCGGTTCGCCTCCCGCACCTATGGATTCAGTGCGGGATACCCAGGTTACCCTGGGTGGGTTTCCCCATTCGGAAATGTCCGGGTCGCAGGTTGTTTGCCACCTCGCCGAACCTTATCGCAGGCTTCCACGTCCTTCATCGCCTCTGGCTGCCAAGGCATCCACCGTATGCGCTTCATCGCTTGACCATATAACCCCAAGAGGTCTGGTCGGCGATGACACACGACAATTGCCGGATACGCTTGAGACGTATCTC
>NZ_AXCA01000080.1:0-13484 GCF_000475415.1 Halomonas sp. PBN3
GGCCGGCCAGGACGAGGCCCGCCTGGTGGTGAGCAGCGAGGCGGGCGAGCCCCTGGTGACGCTGCCGATGCCTGAGGGCGAGGGGTGGTGCCTGGAGTGGAACCACTCGGTGGAGGGCTTCGCGGTCCTCGACTGCTATCGCCACCGCGACGGCCGCATGGTGCTCGAACGCAGCCACCTGCCGGACTTCGCCGCCGGCCTCGACCATATTCCCGGTCGCGGCCGCCAGGTCTCCGACGGCGAGGGCGGCTACTGGATCGAGGACCTCGACGAGCCGATCCCGGGCAACGCCTATCGCCTGCGGGTCGGCAGCCTCGCCGTCGACCACCGCCTGGTGGTGGACGGCGAGCGCATCAGCCTGAGCCGGCTGGCGGCCGACCGCGCGGTGACCCTGCGCCTCGTCACCCCCTGATCGAACCCACGACCCTGAGAGAACCACGATGAGCGAAACGGGCAACTCCCCCGTCGTCCCCGGCAGCCAGGCCAACCACGCCCGACCGGTGCTGTGGCTGATCACCCTGGTGGCGGTGGGCCTGTCGCTGTTCCAGCTCTACTCCGCCGGCATCCAGCCGCTGGGGCTCTTCTACCAGCGCAGCATCCACCTGATGCTGATCATGATGCTGGCCTTCCTGATGTTCCCGGTGTTCGGCCCGCGCCGCGCGCGAGGGCTCGCCGGCTGGCTGCTGGATGCCATCTTCCTGGCCGGGGCGCTGGTCACCGGCGGCTACCTGGTGCTCTATCTCGACGAGATCATCAACCGCGCCGGCTTCTGGAGCCAGGCCGACATCGTGGTGGGCTGCATCGCCACGCTCACCGTGCTGGAGGCGGCGCGCCGCGCGGTGGGCCTGGGCATGACGGTGATCGGGGTGATCGCGATCCTCTACGCCTTCGCCGGCCCGCGCGGCGACCTGCCGTGGCTGGGGGAGTGGCTGCCCGGCATCCTCGAGCATCGCGGCTACAGCCTCGACCGCCTGGTGGGGCAGCTCTATCTGGGGCAGGAGGGGATCTTCGGCCTGCCCATGGGGGTGGCCGCCACCTACATCTTCATCTTCGTGCTGTTCGGCGCCTTCCTGGAGATCACCGGCGCCGGCAAGTTCTTCATCGACCTGGCCTACGCCGCCACCGGCCGCCAGCGGGGCGGCCCGGCCAAGGCGGCGGTGATCGCGTCGGCGGGTATGGGCTCGATCTCCGGCAGCGCCATCGCCAACGTGGTGACCACCGGGGCCTTCACCATCCCGCTGATGAAGCGGCTGGGCTATCGCCCCCACCAGGCCGGCGGCATCGAGGCGGCGGCCTCCACCGGCGGCCAGATCATGCCGCCCCTGATGGGCGCCGGGGCCTTCCTGATCGCCGAGTACACGCGGATGCCTTACCTGGAGGTGGTCAAGGTTAGCATCCTGCCGGCGATCATGTACTTCGGTACCGTCTACCTCTTCGTGCACATCATCGCCCTCAAGCAGGGGATGCAGGGCATGGCTCGCTCGGAGCTGCCCCAGATGCGCGACGTGATGGCCTACGGCTGGCACTTCCTGCTGCCGCTGGCGGTGCTGGTGGTGCTGCTGGTGATGAACCTCTCGCCGATGCGGGTGGGCTACTTCGCCATCCTCACCATGCTGGGCGTGGCGGTGCTGCGCTTCCTGGTGTGGTTCTTCTTCGTGGCGCCGGGGGAGGGCCAGCCGGTGACCGGCGAGCGGCTGGCCACCGCCACCCGCAATGGCCTGGTCAGGCTGATGGAGGGCCTGGAACTCGGCGCGCGCAACGCCGTGGCGGTCTCCATGGCCTGTGCGGTGGCCGGCATCATCGTCGGCGTGGTGGGGCTGACCGGCTTGGGGCTGAAGTTCTCCTCCATGATGCTGGCCTTCTCCGGCGGCAACCTGCTGCTGGCGCTGGTCATGGTGCTGCTGGCCAGCCTGGTGCTGGGTATGGGGCTGCCGGTCACCGCCAGCTACATCGTGCTGATCGTGCTGGTGGGCCCGGCGCTCACCGCCGAGTTCGGCGTGCCGCTGCTCATCGCCCACCTGGTGGTGTTCTGGTACTCCCAGGACTCCAACGTCACCCCGCCCATCGCGCTGGCCGGCTTCGCCGGGGCGGCGATCGCCGGGGCCAAGCCCATGGAGACGGGCTTCCAGGCCTGGAAGTTCGCCAAGGGGCTCTACCTGATCCCGCTGTTCATGGTCTACAACCCGGAGATCATCATGGGCGGGCCCTGGCCGCTGCTGATCTGGACGGCGCTGACCGGCTTCCTTGCTTTGGGGGCCTTCGCCGCGGCGCTGGAGGGCTACCTCTTCACCCGCATGGGCTGGCCGTTGCGCCTGCTGCTGCTGCCGGCCATCGTGGCGGTGTTCTACCCCAGCCTGATGGTGGAGGCGGCCGGCGCCGCGGTGATGCTGACGGTGCTCCTCGGCAACTGGCTGGCCAGCCGGCGCGCCGCCCTGGCCTGAGCGAGACCCTTTGAGCGACACGGCCCGCCCGGGAATCCGGGCGGGCCGCGTCGTGTCAGGGCCGGGGAAAGGCTTACTGGGTAGTGGTTTCTGCCTCGGCCTCGACCTCGGCTTCCGCCGCGGCATCTGCGCCCTCGCCGCCGGAGGTCATCTCGCGGGCCTCCTCGACCAGCTCGCTGGCCTTCTCCTGGGCCGCCTCCACGGCGTCGGCGGTCACCTCGCGGGCGGACTCGACGGCATCGGCGGTGGCATCGCGGGCGGCGTCCAGGGCGCTTCCGGTCTCGGCGGCGGCCTCGTCGCCAACCTGCTCGGCATCGGCGGCGGCCTCGCTAGCCTCTTGGGCGGCCTCGTCACCGGCCTGTTCCAGCGTCTCGCCGGTAGCCTCGGCGGCCTGCTCGGTCTCGGCAGCCGCCTGGTCCAGGGCCTGCTCGGTGTCGGCGGCGGCGTCATCCAGCGCCTCGCCGGCCTCCTCCAGTTCGGCCTCCGCGGCCTCGCTGGCGTCGGCGGCGGCCTCGGCGGTCTCCTCCGCGGCCTGTTCCGCCGAGTCCATGGCCTGCTGGGCCTCCTGCTCGGCGGCCTCCTCCTGCTGGGTGCTCTCCTCGCTGTCGCAGCCGGCGAGCAGCAGCGAGCCGGCGAGTACCGCGGTAACGATCAGGGTGCGCTTCATGGTCAGTCTCCTTGTTGGCTTGCCGATGGGCGTCTCCGTGCTGCCCACTCCTCTCGACCTTAGCAGTCATCGACGCACATAGCATGGAATCGTCTGTCGCTGTGCGGCGACAGAGCCGGCCGGCTGTCCGGCTGGTCAAGGTGACGGGCCTGGCCCGCGGGGCTAGAATGTGCGGCTTTCCCTGCGCACTCTTTACCGCATCCATCCATCGCATCAAAGGCAGTTGCCGAGGAGCCGTGCATGCAGTCCGAACCGTCGCCGAAGGTCGGCGTGATCATGGGGTCGAAGTCCGACTGGCCGGTGATGGAGCACGCCGTGGCGATGCTCGAGCGCCTGGGCGTGCCCTGCGAGACCCGCGTGGTCTCCGCCCACCGCACTCCTGACCTGCTGTTCGACTACGCCAAGGGGGCGGCCGAACGCGGCCTTCAGGTGATCATCGCCGGCGCCGGCGGCGCGGCGCACCTGCCGGGCATGGTGGCGTCCCAGACCGCGCTGCCGGTGTTCGGCGTGCCGGTGGAATCCAAGGCCCTCAAGGGGCTCGATTCGCTGCTCTCCATCGTGCAGATGCCGGGTGGCATCGCCGTGGGCACGCTGGCCATCGGCAAGGCCGGCGCCACCAACGCGGGCCTGCTGGCCGCGCAGGTCGTCGGCCTGCAGGATGCCGAGGTGCGCGCCGCCGTGGAGGCGTTCCGCGCCGCGCAGACCCAGATGGTGCTCGACAACCCTGACCCCCGGCCTGACAGCGACTGAAGGAGCCCACCATGAACATCGGCGTCCTGGGAGCCGGCCAGCTCGGCCGCATGCTGGCCCTGGCCGGCTACCCGCTGGCCAACCGCTTCACCTTCCTCGACACCACCGGCCACCCCAGCGCCGGCATCGGGGACGTGATGATCGACACCGATCGCCGCCATCTCGAGGCCTTCCTCGACAAGGTCGACCTGGTCACCTACGAGTTCGAGCACCTGCCGGTGTCGCTGGTGCAGGCGATCGAGGAGGTGAAGCCGGTCTACCCCTCCAGCGAGGCGATCCGCGTCTGCCAGAACCGCGCCGAGGAGAAGGCGCTGTTCGACCGCCTGGGCATCCCCACCCCGGCCTACCGCCTGGTGGCGAATGCCGACGAGCTCGAGGCCGCGGCCCGCGAGCTCGGCTGTCCGGTGGTGACCAAGTCGGTCACCGAGGGCTATGACGGCAAGGGCCAGGCGGTGATCCGCGACCCCGCCGAGGCGGCCGAGGCGTGGCGCGCCATCAACCACCCGCAGCTGATCGTCGAGGCCTTCGTCGACTTTGTGCGCGAGGTGTCGATCATCGCCGTGCGTGGCCGCGACGGCGAGGTGGCCTTCTATCCCATGGCCGAGAACCAGCACGTCGACGGCATCCTGCGCTACTCCATCGCCCCGGTGCCGGACCTGGCCGAGAGCGTCCAGCAGACCGCCGACGGCTATATCCGCGCGCTGCTCGACGAGCTCGACTACGTGGGCGTGCTGACCCTGGAGCTGTTCCAGTGTGCCGACGGCAGCCTGCTGGCCAACGAGATGGCGCCCCGGGTGCACAACTCCGGCCACTGGTCCATCGATGGCGCGGTGACCAGCCAGTTCGAGAACCACCTGCGGGCCATCCAGGGGCTGCCGCTCGGCGGCACCGCGGCGCGCATGCCCACCTGCATGGTCAACGTGATCGGCCGCGAGGGGGAGCCGGCGGCGATCCTGGCGCTGCCGGACGCCCACCTGCATCGCTACGACAAGAGCGAACGCGCCGGGCGCAAGCTGGCCCACGTCAACCTGCTGGCGCCCACCCACGAGGTGCTGCTGGAGCGGGTACGCGCCTGTGCGGCGCTGCTGCCGGACGCCCCGGCACCGCGCTTCAGCTTCGAGTAGGCGGGGTGCAGGGAGGCAGCACCACGCCCGCCGTGTGGCGGGCGAGTCGTCCGGGCTTCCTGGTGCTGGCACCGCTCTGCGTGGCGCTGGGCCTGCTGCTGGCGGTGCGCCAGGGGGTGACCCCGTCAGCGCTTCAGGTGGCCCTGGTGCTGCTCGGCGGCCTGCTGGCCCACGCCGCGGTCAACCTGCTCAACGAGTATGACGACTTCCGCTCGGGACTGGATCACCTGACCCGCCGCACGCCCTTCTCCGGCGGCAGCGGCGCCCTGCCCGAGGCGCCTTGGGCGGCGCCGGCGGTGCTGGCCGCGGGCATCACGGCGCTGGCCGGAGTGGTGGCCATCGGCGCGCTCTTCCTGTGGTGGCGGGGCTGGCCGATGCTCGCCGTGGGCGTGCCGGGGCTCGTGCTGATCGTCGCCTACACCCGCTGGCTCACCCGTTCCCCTTGGCTCTGCCTGCTGGCCCCGGGCCTCGGCTTCGGCCCGCTGATCGTGCTCGGCACCCAGCTGGCACTGGGCGGCACGCCGGATGCCGCGGCGCTCTGTGTGGCCGCGGTGGTGGGGCTGCTGGCCAGCGAACTGCTGCTGCTCAACCAACTGCCGGATCGCGATGCCGACCGCCGCGTGGGGCGCCGTCACCTGGCGATCCTGCTCGGTCCGCGTCGCACCGCGCGACTGGTGAGCGGGCTGCTGCTCGCCGCCCCGGCGACGCTGGCGCTGGGAGTGCTGGCCGGCTGGCTGCCGGCGACGGCCGGGCTCGCCTGGCTGGCGCTGCCGGGGGTGCTGTGGCTGGCCTGGCGACTGCCCGGGGCCCTGGCGGCGCATGACCGCCTGGAAGCGCTGCTGGGGCTCAACGTGGTGGTGCTGCTGGCTAGCCTGGCGCTGCTGGCCCTGGGGCTCGGCCTCGACTGAGCCGTGCCCGCCGCGGCGGCCTGTGTCAGGCTGGCGTTCCTGGCACGCTTTCATTCCTCCTTCGTCTCCTGACCCGCAAGGAGCCTTCCCATGAGCGACTCTTTCCTGCCCGTGTCGGCGCACCTGACGCCTGCCGCCGGGGCGCTGCTCTTCCTGGGGCTGATCCTCGCCTCGAGCATCCTGGCCGACGTGGTCGCCAGTCGTACCCGGCTGCCGCGTATCTCGCTGCTGGTGCTGGTCGGCCTGGGGGTGGCGGTGGTGCAGCAGCTGGTCCTGGGGCAGGCCGAGGCGGCGCCGCTGGATGGCCTGGGGGAGCCGCTGATCCAGCTGGCGCTGGTGATGGTGGCCTTCCTGCTGGGGGGCGAGCTGACCCTGGAACGGCTGCGCACCACCGGGCCGCTGATCCTGATCGTCTCGCTGGCGGTGATCGGGGTCGGGGCGGCGCTGGTGGGGGTGGGGCTCGCCGCGCTGGGCTTCCCGCTGGCGGTGGCGGTGACGCTGGCCGCCATCTCGGTGGCCACCGACCCGGCGGCGGTGAGCGAGACGGTGCACGAGAGCGGCGACACCCGCCTGCGTGCGCGCCTGCTGCTGGGCATCGTCGCCATCGACGACGGCTGGGGCATCCTCGCCTTCGGCCTGGCCATGGCGCTGCTCGGCTGGTGGCTCTCCGGGGATGGCCAGGCCGCCCTGGCGCTGGCCGCCTGGGAGCTGGGCGGTGCCGTGCTGCTGGGCACGGCGATCGGCCTGCCGGCGGCCTGGCTCACCGGCCGCCTGCGCCCCGGCGAGCCCACCCAGGTGGAGGCATTGGCGCTGATCCTGCTGCTGGCCGGGCTCTCCAGCTGGCTCGAGGTCTCGGCGCTGCTGGCCGCCATGCTGGCCGGTGCCCTGGTGGCCAACCTGTCGCGCCACCATACCCGCTCGTTCAACGAGATCGAGCATATCGAGTGGCCCTTCCTGGTGTTCTTCTTCGTGCTCTCGGGGGCCAGCGTCGACCTGCGCCACCTGGCCGACGCCCTCTGGCCGATGCTGGCCTATATCGTGCTGCGCCTGGCGGGGCGCTACCTCGGCGGGGTGCTGGGGGTACGCCTGGCACGGGTGCGTCAGGCCGAACTGCCCCGCGACATCGGCCTGGCGCTGACCCCCCAGGCGGGGGTGGCCATGGGCATGGCGCTGCTGGCCGCGGAGCGCTTCCCGCAGCACGGGGCACTGCTGCTCTCGGCGGTGGTGGGCTCGACCCTGGTGTTCGAGATGATCGGGCCGCTGCTGGTGCGTCGCGTGCTGCGCTGAGCCGAGCGCAGGGCAGGCAGGTACCAGACGCCGCAGGCCGGCTCCGAGGAGCCGGCCTGCGTGAGGATGCTGACCCGGCAGCGGCTACCGGGTCATCGGCGGGCGGTGGTTATTCACCCTCGCCCTTACTCACCGAAGTACTTGGCGTGGATCTCGTCGTAGGTGCCGTTGGCCTTGAGCTCGGCTAGCGCCTCGTTGAAGGTCTCGGCCAGTGCCTCGTCACGCTGGCGGAAGGCGATGCCGAAGCCGTCGCCGAAGTACTCCTTGGGCTCGGTGATCATCTTGCCGACCACCTTGTAGTTGCCGGCCTCGCTGTCCAGCAGGGTCGACTTGCCCACCGGGTAGTCCAGGAAGACGATGTCGAGGCGGCCGGAGTCCATGTCCAGCACCATGTCGTCGGCGGTGGCGTAGCGGTTGACGTCGGCCACGTCGCCATACATGTCGGTGACGTAGTTGTCCTGCAGGGTGCCACGCTGCACGCCGATGGTCAGGCCCTCGAGGCTCTCCTCGCTGGGCGTGCCTACCTCGGCGTCCGCGGGGGCGAACCAGGCGGAGGGCGGGGTGAAGTAGGGGTCGGAGAACAGCACCTGCTCGCGACGCTCGTCGTTGATGGTCATGGAGGACATGATGGCGTCGTACTTGCGCGCCATCAGGCCGGGGATGATGCCGTCCCAGCCCTGCACGACCCACTCGCAGTCGATGCCGATCTCTGCGCACAGGGCGTTGCCGAGCTCGATGTCGAAGCCGGTGAGCTCGCCCTCGGGGGTGCGGTACTCCATGGGCTCGTAGGGCACGTCGACGCCGATGCGGATGTCGCGCACGTCGGCGCTGGCGGTGCCGGCGAGCAGGGCGGCGCCCAGGGCGCCTGCGGTCAGGATCTTCTGGATCTTCATGGCGGGGGGTCCCTTGTGTTGGTGGATGCACCTCGTGGGTGACGACGGACTCACCATAGCGGATCGCCGGTGGGCCCGGAAGGGGTGGCGGGGCCGGCAAGCCCCGCGTTTTCCAACGCTCGATTGACGCTCGCTCAGCCGCCCGCGGGCTTGAGGTGGGCCAGCAGTCGCCGCTCCAGCCAGCGGAAGAAGTAGAGGATCGCGAAGGTCAGGCACAGATAGATGGCCGCCACGAACAGGAAGGCGTCGAAGGGGGCGTAGTAGCGTGCGTAGACGAAGCGTGCCGCCCCGGTGAGGTCCATGATGGTGACCACGCTGGCGATGGCGCTGGCGTGGAGCATGAAGATCACTTCGTTGCCGTAGGCGGGCAGGGCGCGGCGGAAGGCACTGGGCAGCACGATACGCCGCAGCATCAGGCCCCGCGACATGCCGTAGGCGCGTGCCGCCTCGATCTCGCCCCGGGGGGTGGCCTTGATGGCGCCGCGGAAGATCTCGGTGGTGTAGGCCGCGGTGTTGAGGGTGAAGGCGATCAGCGCCGGCACGAAGGGCTTCTCCAGGATCAGCCACAGCCAGGTGTCCTGGATCCCCTCGACGAACACCACGCCGTAGTAGATCAGGTAGAGCTGCACCAGCAGCGGCGTGCCGCGGAACACGTAGCAGTAGAGGAAGATCGGCAGGCTGATCCAGCGGTGGCGCGAGCCACGGCCGATGGCCAGCGGCACCGCCATCACCAGGCCGATGACCAGCGACAGGAACACCAGCTGCACCGTGGTCACCAGCCCCTCGCCGTAGTAGGAGAGGGTCTGCAGGGTGAAGATGCTGTTGTCGGCGAGCAGGGCCTCGAGGCGTGCGAGCAGGGTCTCCATCACTTGGTCTCCCCGTAGCCGACGTCATAGCGCTTCTGCAGGCGGGCGAAGGCCCACTCCGAGACGCTGGCGATCAGCAGGTAGATGGCCGCCACGATGACCATGAAGGTGAAGGGCTCGCGGGTCGCCTTGGAGGCCTCGGCGGCCACCCGCACCATGTCGGAGAGGCCGATCACCGAGACCAGGGCGGTGGTCTTGAGCAGCACCATCCAGTTGTTGGAGAGCCCGGGAATGGCGTGGCGCATCATCTGCGGGAAGCGGATGCGCCGGAACACCAGCCAGGGGCCCATGCCGTAGGCGCGACCGGCCTCGATCTGGCCGCTCTCCACCGCCAGGAAGGCGCCGCGGAAGGTCTCGCCCATGTAGGCCCCGAAGATCAGGCCGATGGTGAGCACTCCGGCCACGAACTCGTTGACGTTGATGAAGATGTCCCAGCCGAAGTGGGCGTAGAGCGCATCGGTGATGGCGTTGATGCCGATCTGGCCGCCGAAGAACAGCAGCATCATCAGTACCAGGTCGGGCACGCCACGGATGATGGTGGTGTAGAGGGTGCCGACGGCATGGGCCAGACGGCTGCGCGACATCTTGGCGCTGGCGGTGATCAGCCCCAGCACGATGGCCAGGGCCAGCGACAGCACTGCCAGCTCGATGGTGATCAGGGCGCCCTCGAGGAGGCGCGGGCCGTAGCCGTGAAGATCGATCATGGGTCTCTCCGCGTGGGCCGGCTCAGTGCTTGGGCGCCAGGAACTGCTTCAGGCGCTCGGAGCGGGGGGTGCCGAACACCGCCTCGGGCGGGCCGGCCTCCTCGATCACCCCCTGGTGGAGGTAGATCACCTGGCTGGAGACATCCCGGGCGAAGGCCATCTCGTGGGTCACCAGGATCATGGTGCGCCCCTCGTCGGCGAGGTCGCGCATCACCTTGAGCACGTCGCCGACCAGCTCCGGGTCCAGCGCCGAGGTGGGCTCGTCGAACAGCATCACCTCCGGGTCCATGGCCAGCGCCCGGGCGATGGCGCCACGCTGCTGCTGGCCACCGGACATCTGGGCCGGGTAGGCGTCGGCGCGCTCGGTAAGGCCGACCCGCTCGAGCAGCTCGCGGGCGTGGGCGATGGCCTCCTGCCTGGGCTTGCCGAGCACATGGACCGGCGCCTCGATGATGTTCTCCAGCAGGGTCATGTGCGCCCAGAGGTTGAAGTTCTGGAACACCATGGAGAGGCGTGCGCGCATGCGCACCACCTGCTTCCAGTCGGCCGGCTCGCGGCCGTGCTTCGTCTCCTTGAAACGGATCGCCTCGCCATGCACGATCAGCTCGCCCTCGTCGGGCTGCTCGAGCAGGTTCATGCAGCGCAGGAAGGTGCTCTTGCCGGAGCCGGAGGCCCCGATCAGGGTGATCACGTCGCCCTGGTGCGCTTCCAGCGAGAGCCCCTTGAGGACTTCGGTGTCGCCGAAGCGCTTCTTGATGTTGCGCACTTGCAGCGGAATCGGGGTGTCAGCCATGGGGTCGGACTCCGGATGGGGCGTGTCGCCAGGCGCGGGCAGCGCCGCGAAGGGCGGCTGCCTGCCGGCCCTTGTGGGGCGGTAGGCGACACGGATCGGGTGCGGATCGGCAAAGGGGCAAGATTCTACCTCCACTTTATCGTTGTTATAAGCGTTTCCGTCCTCCCAGGTCCGGCCGACCTATCCCGGCGGCGGCACCGGGCGAGCCAGCAGGGCGGCGCGGGCCCCCGTCTCCACCGCGGCGTTGGGGAAGACCACCGCGAGCGGTGCTTCGCCGACCCGGGTCTCGCCGTGCTCCCCGTCCTCGGCGAGCAGGGTACCCGGCGCGAACTCGGTGAAGTTGGGCGTGTCGTCGGCGAAGGCCAGGCGGAAGGCCTCGCCGTGGCGCATCAGCTCGTGCTCGACGCGGAAGAACACCAGGCCCGCCGGGTCGGCCGCGGCCGGGCGGGCGCCCGTCAGCAGCGCCTCCAGCAGCCGTGCCATGGGCGCCAGCGGCGCCAGGTCGTTGGCGCCGAAGGGGCGCACCCGGCCGAGCTCCAGGGTGAAGGCCATCGCCCCGTGATAATGCTTGCTGTAGTGGGAGAAGGTCCAGCTGTGGCGATGCTGGTGGAGCACCGCCTGCAGGCCGGCGGCGGCCAGCCAGCGCCACTGCTCCGCGGCGGTGGGCACCGCGTCGTCGAAGGGCTCCACCGCGAAGCGCGGGTAGCGGCTGTCGCGGATGGCGGTGTGCAGGTCGTAGTGCAGGCGCTCCCGGCCGCGGTGGCGGGCGAAGAAGGCGTCCACCGCGGCCATCAGGGTGCGCGCCCGCTCGGGCTCGTCACCCGCCTCGGCGAGGTCGCGACGGAACAGCCGGTTGAGGTTGGTGGTGACGTAGCGCACCTGGCGGCGGACCGCCGCGGGGCTGCCCAGCACCAGCAGGACCGGCGCGCCAAGCCTGGCCTGACCCTCGGCGAGCCGCTCGAGGCAGCCCTGCAGCAGCTCGATGGGCGCGGTCTCGTCGCCGTGGATGCCGACCGAGACCACGCTGGCGCGAGCGTCGGCGGCGGGGCGCTCGGGCACCAGCTCGAGCACCCCCTCGCCACGTGGCACGGCGCTCCCCCCGGGCAGCGCGAAGGGGGCGATGGGCTCGCCCTCCAGGCAGCGCCACAGCCAGGTCGCCAGCGGCGCATGGGAGGCCGACGGGAAAGGGGGGCGGGATGGGCTCATGGGGCGGAATCCTCGACGCTACGGGTCCGGCTACCTTCCGCCAGCCGGCGCCGCCGGGCAAGGGGCGCGTCGATGCCGTGAAAGTGCCGGTGCCAGGGTGAAAGTCGCCCGGCGCGGGACCTTTGGCCTATGGGGCGGCCCGCGGCACGGCGCTAAGCTGGGGGCCCATCGCCCTGCCAGGAGTCCGCCATGTCCGCCGACCCCGCTTCGCCCAGCCCTTCCCTGGCGGGCCACTACGACGCCCCGGGCCATGCCGGCGGCGAGCCGCTGGTCCCGCGCCTGGCGGCGGCCTTCCGTGCGGCGGGGTGCGATCCCCGGCGCCTGAGCCTCGACGAGGTCGCCGGGATCGACCAGTTGCACCTGGGCGGGCGCCGGGCCAGCCGGCACCTGGCGGCGCTGGGACACCTCTCTTCCGGGATGCGGGTGCTGGATGTGGGCTGCGGCACCGGTGGGGCCAGCCGCCTGCTGGCCGCCGAACTGGGCTGCGAGACGCTGGGCGTGGATATCACCCCGGCCTTCGTGACGGCGGCCGAGTGGCTCAGCCGCGCCACCGGCCTGGCCGAGCGTACCCGCTTCCTGTGCGCGGACGCCGCCCGCACCCCGCTGCCGGATCGCCGCTTCGAGGCGGTGTGGTGCCAGCATGCGCTGATGAACATGCCGGACACGGCGGCGGTGCTCGCGGAGTGGCGCCGGCTGCTGGTACCGGGCGGACGGCTGCTGCTCCACGAGGTGGTGGCCGGCGACAACCGCGACCCCCTGGCGCTGCCGGTACCCTGGGCCAGCACGCCGGCGGCGAGCCACCTGCAGACCCGGCAGGCGCTGGAGGCACGCCTGGCCGAGGCGGGCTTCGTGCCCGAGACGCTGGAGGACGTGACCGAGTCGGCCCTGGCCTGGCGACAGAAGCACAGCCGGCGAGAGGATGGTGGGGAGGCCCCGGCCTGCCCGGTGCTGCCCGGCCCCGGGGTGATCTTCGGCGAGCGCTTCGCCGAGATGGGGCGCAACCTGCGCGACAACCTGACGGCCGGCAAGGTGCGCATCCTGGCGGGCTGCTGGCGGTTGGCCTGAGGCAGGCCGGCTGACCGCGTCCGTCCGACCGAATCGTCGTCGGCCCTCGAATTCCTTCGCTTTTTCTCTCAGTACATCCGACTAGACTGGTTGATGTTGAATCCACTGACACAGGAGGTCCGCATGACCCGCGTTCTGGTGCTCTATCACTCCATGTACGGTCACATCGACACCCTGGCGCAGGCGGTGGCCGAAGGGGCACGCCGCGTCGAGGGTGTCGAGGTCACCGTCAAGCGCGCCCCCGAGACCATGGACGCCGAGGCCTTCGAGAAGGCCGGCGGCCAGCGCTTCGACACGCCCGAGGCGTCCCCGGCGGAGCTCGCCGACTATGACGCCATCCTCTTCGGCAGCCCCACGCGCTTCGGCAACATGACCGGCCAGATGCGCACCTTCCTGGACCAGACCGGCGGCCTGTGGGCCAACGGGGAGCTGCGCGGCAAGGTGGCCAGCGTCTTCACCTCCACCGGCACCGGCGGTGGCCAGGAGACCACCATCACCTCCTTCTGGCACACCCTGGCCCACCACGGAATGCTGATCGTGCCGCTGGGCTACGGCATCGAGGAGCAGTACGTCTTCGACCAGGCCGGTGGCGGCAACCCCTATGGTGCCTCGACCATCGCCGGCGGCGACGGGTCGCGCCAGCCGGACGAGCGTGAGCTCAAGATCGCGCGCTTCCAGGGCGAACATGTGGCGCGCATCGCCGCCAGGCTGGCCGGCTGACCCCCTCCTTCTCGATATCCTGGCTGCTGACGAGGCCCGCCCCGCCGAGACGGGGCGGGC
>NZ_AXCA01000081.1:0-8496 GCF_000475415.1 Halomonas sp. PBN3
CGCGCCATGCCTGGCGCACAACCACAAAGGCCGCCCCGAGGGGCGGCCTTGAGGTTGCAACGTACACAGCCTGGGCTGTGATTGACGTTACGAGTGAGCGCAGTAGTAAATCAAAGCGACAGCACCTTGTCGCCGCGGGCAATACCCGACACCCCGGTGCGGGCCACCTCGAGCACCCCTACCGGCTCCATGGCCTGCAGGAAGGCGTCGAGCTTGCCGGCATCGCCGGTGATCTGCACCGTGAACAGGCTCGGCGTCACGTCGACGATCTGCGCACGGAAGATATCCGCGGTGCGCTTGACCTCGTCGCGGGTCGAGCCCAGCGCCTTGACCTTCACCAGCATCAGCTCGCGCTCGATGTGGTTGCCCTCGGTGAGATCCACCAGCTTGACCACGTCGATCAGCTTGTTGAGGTGCTTGGTGATCTGCTCGATGATCCGGTCGTCGCCCACGGTGGTCACCGTCAGCCGCGACAGGGTGGGATCCTCGGTGGGCGCCACGTTCAGCGTCTCGATGTTGAAGTTGCGCTGCGAGAAGAGCCCCACCACGCGAGACAGGGCGCCCGGTTCGTTTTCCATCAGAATCGAGATGATATGGCGCATCAGGTCCGCTCCGTCTTGGAAAGCAGCATGTCACGCATGGAGCCCAGGGGCACCTGCATCGGATAGACGTGCTCGTGCGGGTCGACCGCCACGTCGAGGAACACCAGCTCGTGCTTGTCGGCCAGGAAACGCTCCATGGCCGGCTCGAGCTCGTCGAGGGTCTCGACCTTCAGCGCGGTGAAGCCATACGACTCGATCAGCTTCTGGAAGTCCGGCAGCGACTCCATGTAGGAGTGCGCATGACGCGACTTGTAGTTGAGGTCCTGCCACTGGCGCACCATGCCCAGCGAGGCGTTGTTCAGGTTGATGATCTTCACCCCGCCACCGAACTGCTTACAGGTAGAGAGCTCCTGCATCATCATCTGGAAGCTGCCCTCGCCGGTAACGCAGACCACCTGCTCCTCGGGGAAGTTCTGCTTGATGCCCATGGCCGCCGGGAAGCCGAAGCCCATGGTGCCGAGCCCCCCGGAGGTGATGAAGCGGTTGGGCTTGTCGAACTTGTAATACTGGGCCGCGAACATCTGGTGCTGGCCGACGTCGGTGGTGACGTAGGCCTCGCCGCGGGTGGCACGGCACAGCGACTCGATCACCTCCTGGGGCTTGATCGCCTCGCCGGGCTTCGAGGGCTCGTAGAGCTTGCCCGCGCGCTCCTCGCGCCAGCCATCGATCTTTTGCCACCACTCCGCGAGGGCCTCGGGATTGGCCGGCTCCTTGCCCTGCACCAGGCTGATCATCTCGCTGATCACGCTGCCCGCCGGGCCCACGATGGGCACGTCGGCACGCACCGTCTTGGAGACCGAGCTCGGGTCGATGTCGACGTGGATCACCTTGGCGGTGGGGCAGAACTTGGAGGTGTTGTTGGTGACGCGGTCGTCGAAGCGCGCGCCGATGGCGATCACCAGGTCGGCATGGTGCATGGCCATGTTGGACTCATAGGAGCCGTGCATGCCCAGCCAGCCCAGGCACTGGCGATCGCTCTGCGGGTAGGCGCCGATGCCCATCAGGGTGGTGGTGATGGGGTAGCCCAGGCGCTTGACCAGGTCGGTCAGCCCCTCGCTGGCCCGCCCGGTGACCACGCCACCACCGGTGTAGAACACCGGCCGCTTGGCCTTGAGCATCATCTCCACGGCCTTCTTGATCTGGCCGCTATGGCCGCGGCTGACCGGGTTGTACGAGCGCATCTTGACCTTCTTCGGGTAGACGTACTCGTAGCGCTCGGTGGGGGCGGTCATGTCCTTGGGAATGTCCACCACCACCGGGCCGGGGCGACCGGTGGAGGCGAGATAGAAGGCCTTCTTGAGGACCTCCGGGATCTCGCTGGGATGGCGGATCGAGAAGCTGTGCTTCACGATCGGCCGGGTCACGCCGACGATGTCGGTCTCCTGGAAGGCGTCATCGCCGATCAGGTGACTCATCACCTGGCCGCAAAGCACCACCATCGGGATCGAGTCCATGTAGGCGGTGGCGATGCCGGTGACGGCGTTGGTGGCGCCGGGACCGGAGGTCACCAGCACCACGCCGGGCTTGCCCGAGGCGCGCGCATAGCCGTCGGCGGCATGGGTGGCGGCCTGTTCGTGGCGTACCAAGATGTGCTTGACCTTGTCCTGGCGGAAGAGGGCGTCGTAGATGTGCAGCGCCGCCCCGCCGGGATAGCCGTAGATGTATTCGACGCCCTCATCCTGCAGGAAGCGGGCGATCATGTCCGCGCCGGAAAGCAGTTCCACGTGTTTTTCTCCCCTGGAGGTCTCGAGTGCGATCCGCGCCCATGCGAGCGCGGCGTCGAGTGCGGCGGTATGCCGCTGCCGGCCGTTGCCGGCACCTGATGCCAAACCCTGGCAAGAAGCCCTGTTGGGGCCTGCACTCTCATGCGGCAGTTCGCCGCGTCGGGGCATTGGTCGACCCGGGCGGTTGGCCCGGAGCCGGACGTCCTTCGGCGAGTAGAGGCCGTGCGGCCTACCCGTCACGCGGAGATGGGGGGTTGCCCGCTGGGTCCGCGCCCGCAATCAGGATACCGGAGAAGATTCCATTAGCGCGGCAAGGGTGTCAACCGGGACGGCGGGAACCGGGACCAAAAAGAACCCGCCGGGCGGGTCGCCGGGCGGGCAAGGGGGGTTACAGGACGCAACCTAGATTCAGTGTAGACGGGAAGGCGCGGGGGCGTGGGTCCGACCCGGGCGCGACGCCCGGGTGGGCACAGCCTCGCGATGGTAACGGCCCCACGCTGGCAAGCGGGCTCAGTCGCGGCGGAAGACCAGCTTGCCCTCCTCGGCCTCGACGCGGATGACATCGCCCGGTGAGAACTTGCCGGCCAGCAGGTCCTGGGCCAGGGGGTTCTCGATGCGCGCCTGGATCGCCCGCTTGAGCGGCCGGGCGCCGAACACCGGGTCGAAGCCCACCACAGCGAGCTGAGCCATGGCCTCGTCGCTGACCTCCAGGGAGAGCTCGTGCTCGGCCAGGCGCGCCCGCAGGCGGTCGAGCTGGATGCCGGCGATGGCCTGGATCTGCTCCTGGGTCAGGGCGTGGAACACCACCACCTCGTCGATGCGGTTGATCAGCTCGGGGCGGAAGTGGCTGCCGACCACCTCCATCACGGCGTTCTTCATCTCCTCGTAATGGGTGTCGTCACCGCCCATGCGCTGGATGATGTCGGAGCCCATGTTGGAGGTCATCACGATCACCGTGTTGCGGAAGTCCACGGTGCGCCCCTGGCCATCGGTGAGGCGACCATCCTCCAGCACCTGCAGCAGGATGTTGAAGACATCCGGGTGGGCCTTCTCCACCTCGTCGAGCAGCAGCACCGAGTAGGGCTTGCGGCGCACCGCCTCGGTCAGGTAGCCGCCCTCCTCGTAGCCCACATAGCCGGGCGGGGCACCGATCAGCCGCGCCACGGAGTGCTTCTCCATGAACTCCGACATGTCGATGCGCACCATCGCCTCCTCGGTGTCGAAGAGGAAGTTGGCCAGCGCCTTGCAAAGCTCGGTCTTGCCCACCCCGGTCGGGCCAAGGAACAGGAATGAGCCGTTGGGCCGGTTGGGGTCGGCGAGGCCCGCGCGGGAGCGGCGTACGGCGTTGGCCACCGCGGTGACCGCCTCCTCCTGGCCGATCACCCGCTCGTGGAGCGCCTGCTCCATGCGCAACAGCTTGTCGCGCTCGCCCTCGAGCATCTTGGCCACCGGGATGCCGGTCCAGCGGGAGACCACCTCGGCGATCTCCTCCTCGGTGACATTGGAGCGCAGCAGGGTGTGCTTGGAGGTATCGGCCTCTGCCTCGCTGGCCTCGGCGATCTTCTTCTCCAGCTCCGGGATCACCCCGTACTGCAGCTCGGACATGCGCCCCAGGTCCCCCTGGCGCTTGGCCTGCTCCAGTTCGATGCGGGCGCGCTCGAGCTCCTCCTTGAACTGCCCGGCGCCCTGGATGCTGGCCTTCTCGGCCTTCCAGATCTCCTCGAGGTCGGCGTACTCGCGCTCGAGCTCGTCGATCTGCTCCTGCAGGCTCTCCAGGCGCTTCTTCGAGGCCTCGTCGGTCTCCTTCTTGAGGTGCTCGCGCTCCATCTTCAGCTGGATCAACCGGCGGTCGAGGCGGTCCATCTCCTCGGGCTTGGAGTCGAGCTCCATGCGGATGCGCGAGCAGGCCTCGTCGATCAGGTCGATCGCCTTGTCGGGCAGCTGGCGGTCGGTGATGTAGCGGGTCGAGAGCTTGGCCGCGGCGATGATGGCGCCGTCGGTGATATCGACCTTGTGGTGCACCTCGTAGCGCTCCTTGAGGCCACGCAGGATCGCCACGGTGTCCTCCTCGGAGGGCTCATCCACGAGCACCTTCTGGAAGCGGCGCTCCAGGGCGGCATCCTTCTCGATGTACTGGCGATACTCGTCGAGGGTGGTGGCGCCTACGCAGTGCAGCTCGCCGCGCGCCAGGGCGGGCTTGAGCATGTTGCCGGCGTCCATGGCACCCTCTGCCTTGCCCGCGCCGACCATGGTGTGCAGCTCGTCGATGAACAGGATCACCCGGCCCTCCTCCTCGGCGAGCTCCTTGAGCACCGCCTTGAGGCGCTCCTCGAACTCGCCGCGGAATTTGGCCCCAGCCAGCAGCGCGCCCATGTCCAGCGACAGCACGCGCTTGTCCTTGAGGCCCTCCGGCACCTCGCCGTCGACGATGCGCTGGGCCAGCCCCTCGACGATGGCGGTCTTGCCCACGCCGGGCTCGCCGATCAGCACCGGGTTGTTCTTGGTGCGCCGCTGCAGCACCTGGATGGTGCGGCGGATCTCGTCGTCGCGGCCGATCACCGGGTCGAGCTTGCCGCTGGCGGCGCGCTCGGTGAGGTCCAGGGTGTACTTCTCCAGCGCCTCGCGCTGCTCCTCGGCGTTGGGGTCGTCGACCTTGGCCCCGCCGCGCACGCCCTCGATGGCCCCCTCCAGCGACTGGCGGGTGACCCCGGCCTGCTTGAGCAGCTTGCTTACCGCATGGCCCATCTCCAGCGCGGCCAGCAGCACCAGTTCGCTGGCGATGTACTGGTCGCCGCGCTTCTGGGCCTCGCGGTCGGTGAGGTTGAAGAGCTTGATCAGGTCGCGGGAGGGCTGCACCTCGCCGTCGAAGTGGGCGACCGTAGGCAGGTCATCGAGATGGCCCACCAGGCCATCACGCAGGCGGGCGGCATCGCCACCGGCCTTCTGCACCAGCGCCTTGACGCCGGTATCGGTGGCATCCAGCAGCGCCAGCAGCAGGTGGCCCGGCTCCAGCTGGTTGTGGCCGCGCCCCACGGCCAGGGACTGGGCGTCGGCCACGGCGTTCTGCAGCTTGGCAGTGAACTTGTCGAAACGCATGAAAGCTTCCTCCATCGGGATGGCGAGGCGATTAGACGCCCCGCTTGACCCTGTGAATGTCTTGACACCTTCAATGGCGTCAGGCTGGCCGGATTTCAAGTCGGCCGCCAGAGGAAACGCGCGGCAAGTTGACGCGGATCAGCGGATAGGGGCAAGGGGCAAGGGGCAAGGGGCAAGGGGCAAGGGGCAAGCAGGGTGCCCCGGGAGCCGGGATCAGAGAAAGGGTTTCCTTGTGACTTGCTCCTTGAACCTTGTAGCTCGCGTCAGCGCAGCCAGATCACGCTGGCCATGCGGCCGGTGCGGCCGTCGTCACGGCGGTGGGAGTAGAAGCGCGGTTCGCAGGCGGTGCAGAAGTGGCCGCCGCTGATGTGCGAGACGCCCAGGCGCTCCAGGCGCAGGCGCGCCAGGCGGTAGAGGTCGGCCATGTAGTGGCCTAGGCGATAGGGGCTCGGGTCGAAGGCCTCGACGGCCTCGGGCTGGACGCCGACGAAGACCTGGTAGACCTCGGGCCCCACCTCGAACTGGGCGTTGGAGATCGCCGGGCCCAGCCAGGCGAGCTGCTCCTCCGGCGGCACCCCCAGCGCGGCCACCGTGGCCTCCAGCACCCCGCCGGCCAGCCCCCGCCAGCCGGCGTGAGCCACCGCCACCCGCTCCCCGCGACGGTCGCAGAGGAACACCGGCAGGCAGTCGGCGGTGAGCACCACGCAGGCGTAGTCGTGGTTCACCGCCACGGCGGCGTCCGCCTCGGGTGGCTCGGCCGCGAAGGCCTGCTGCACCCGGGCGCCGTGCACCTGGTTCAGCCACAGCAGCGGACGCTCGCCGTCGACCTGCTTCTCCAGCAGCCGCCGGCAGAGCGCCACGTGGTCGGGGTTGTCGCCGACATGGCTGGCGGGGTTGAAGCAGGCGAAATCGCCCTGGCTCGGCCCCGTCTCGCGGGTGGTGACGAAGGCACCCACCGAGGTCGGCGCCGGCCAGTCGGGCAGGATCAGGGTGGGGCGCAGGTCGGGCGCATCGCTCATGGTCGGCTCCTCGTCACCGCATCGTCTCGCTGTCGTCGCGCAGGTAGTCCAGCAGCATCAGCAGGTCGTCTGGCAGCGGCGCGCGGAAGCTCACCGTCTCGCCGCTGCCCGGGTGCACGAAGGCCAGCTTGCGGGCATGCAGGGCCTGGCGCGGGAAGTCACGCAGGATCTCCTTGAGGGTCGAGGAGGCGCCGGCGGGCAGCTTGAGGCGGCCACCATAGACCGGATCCCCCACCAGCGGATAGCGCAGGTGCGCCAGGTGCACGCGGATCTGGTGGGTACGCCCTGTCTCCAGGCGGCAGCGCACATGGGTATGGGCGCGGAAGCGCTCCACCACCCGGTAGTGGGTCACCGCCGGCTTGCCGGAGGCGGTCACCGCCTGGCGCTTGCGGTCCTTGGGGTGGCGGCCGATGGGAGCGTCCACGGTGCCGCCGGCGGTCATCACCCCCACGCAGATGGCGTCGTACTCCCGCGACACGGTGCGCGCCTGGAGCTGCTCCACCAGGGCGGTCTGGGCGGCCAGGGTCCTGGCTACCACCATCAGCCCGCTGGTGTCCTTGTCCAGGCGGTGGACGATGCCCGCCCGGGGCACCGCCGCCAGCGCCGGGTCGTGATGGAGCAGCGCGTTGAGCAGGGTACCGTCGGGGTTGCCCGCCGCCGGGTGCACCACCAGGCCCGGGGGCTTGTCGATCACCAGCACCTGGTCATCCTCGTAGACCACCTCGAGGGGAATATCCTCGGGCTCGAAGCGGGTATCGTCCTCCACCTCGGTGGCCAGGCGCAGCCACTCGCCGCCGTAGACCTTGTCCTTGGGCTTGGCCACCTGGCCATCCAGGGTCAGCTCGCCGGCCTTGATCCACGCCTTGAGGCGCTCGCGGGAGAAGTCGGCGAAGAGCTCGGCCGCCGCCTGGTCCAGGCGCTGGCCGGCCATGGCGTCGGGGACGCGCTGCTGTGCTTCAAGGGTCTGGGACATGGGGTGAGCGTGACCGTTTGCGGGATTCGGGGACGGGGCACCGCCGATGACTGCGTTTTGCCGTGCAGTGCTTTATAGTGGGCGGGTTTCGGTCGATTCTATCACGGCCAGTCCGCGTTGTTTGCCACGAGGATCACGATGCGCCTTTCCAATACTCCTGCCCGTCTCGCGGCCCTGCTGCTGGCCGCCGGCCTGCTGTCCGGCTGCTCCCTGTTCGGTGGCGGCGCCGAGGACTCCCGCGATGCCAGCGACGCCAGCGTCTTCCCCGAGGAGGGCGGCCCGCCGCGGCCGGGGCTGGAGGAGAACACCGAATACGCCGACCTGGGCGAGCGCGAGCTCTACGAGGAGGCGCGCGACTCCCTGGATCGCGGCAACTTCACCGCGGCCATCTCGCGCCTCGAGGCACTGGATACCCGCTACCCCTTCGGCGCCCACGCCGAGCAGGCCCAGCTGGAGCTGATCTACGCCTACTACGAGATCGACGACTGGGAGGCGACCCGGGCCGCGGCCAACCGCTTCATCCGCCTGCACCCCAGCCACCCCCAGGCCGACTACGCCCTCTACATGCGCGGCCTGGCCGCCTGGCAGGCCGGGCGCTTCAGCCTCGAGCGGCTCAAGCTGATCGACATCTCCAAGCGTGACCTGGGCGCCTCCCGCGACGCCTACACCGACTTCCGCGAGCTGGTTCGCCTCTACCCCAATAGCCAGTACGCCCCGGACGCCCGCCAGCGCATCGTCTATCTGCGCAACGTCCTGGCGGAGCACGAGCTGCACGTGGCCGACTACTACCTGCGCCGCGGCGCCTATCTCGCCGCCGTGGAGCGCGGCCGCTGGGTGATCGAGAACTACCCCCAGAGCCAGGCCACCCGCGACGCCCTGGCGACCATGGTGGAGGGCTACCTGGGCCTGGAGATGCACGATCGCGCCCGCGAGGTGCTGCGCGTGCTGATCGACAACGCCCCGGACCACGAGCGCCTGCGTGGCCGCACCTTCGAGCCGCAATACGTCGAGGGCAAGACGATCTCCGCCTGAAAAGCTGGGGAGCTGCGTGACTGCTCCCCGCCCTAGCAGCCTGTCGGACT
>NZ_AXCA01000082.1:0-542 GCF_000475415.1 Halomonas sp. PBN3
TTTTTTCTGAGGGCCAGTAACGCTGCGGTCTCCGCCAGGGCCTCGTTCTTGCGGGCGAGCTCCTTTTCCAGCGCCTTGATGCGCTTGCGCTGTTGCTTGGCCTCGTCGGCTTCACGCTGGCGTTCCGAGTGCGAGAGGCTGGCGGCTTGCTCGCAGTCATGCCGCCACCGCCCCAGCTGTTCGGGGAAGATGCCCCGACGGCGGCAGTATTCCGCGGTCTCCTGAGCATTCATCGAGGCGGTTTCAAGCACGGCGTTGAACTTGTCCTTGGACGACCAGCCATCGGTGCCTTTGCCCAGCGCGTCCGGCAGGCAACGTCCCTCGGCGCGGGCTTGCTTGCGCCAGGTGTAGACGGTGCCCAGCGAGATCCCTTCCTGCTCCGCGATCACCTGCGGGGAGAGGTTGTGGGGAGGCAGCAGCTTGGTGACCACGGCTTGCCGGCGCTCCTCTGAGTAACGAGGCATGAGTGTCTCCTTTCGCCCCCTGATCGGTTTATAGGAACAGGGTATCAGAGGGCACGACAGTCATCCTGACACTGGGGG
>NZ_AXCA01000083.1:0-912 GCF_000475415.1 Halomonas sp. PBN3
GGGAGCCAGCAGCGAGGAGATCCTGGTGGTGGACAGCCGCGAGGCGTCGCCGGCCAGGGCAAGCGCGTCGCGCTCCCCGTCGGGTTCGACCTCGGGCAGCAGCGGGGCGCAGACGTCAGAGGCGTCACGGCCTTCGGCTCAGGCGTCAGGCCGGGCCGCTGCCACGCCGGTGCCCGTGCTGCTGACCCGGCATGCCGCCCAGTCCCTTTACGCGCCGCAGCGGACCATCGAGCCCCTGCGCGGCGTCTCTCGCGTGCCCATGCGGCTGCCTGAGTCGCTTGGCACCCTGCTGCCGTCGCTGCCGGTGAGCGCCACGCCTCTGGGCGCCTGGCGGCTCGATGGCTGGACGGTCACCGCGGTGAAGCTCGAGAACAACGATCGGCGGCGCGCCTTCGAGCTCGACCCGCGCTGGCTGCAGGGGGAGTTCTACTCCGCGACCTTCATGCACCCTTACCTGGCCCCGCGGGGCTCCGTGGAGGATACCACCACGGTCTTTCTGGTCACCCGGCGCGGCGGCCTGGACAGGGCGCTGATCCCGCTGGAGGAGACGGATAAGGCCGAGGAGGGCACCTCATGACTCTGCGCAGCAACACCCTGCTGAAGGTGCTGGTCCCGGCGCTGCTGGTGGTCGTGCTGCTGATCGTGGTGCGCGGCCTGAGCGGCGGCGGTGATGCCGGCACGGACGCCGAGACCGGGGAGGCTGACCCGACGCTGACCCTGAGCGACGACGAGCTGCAGGCGCTCGGCATCGAGGGGGATACCCCGCGGGACACCGTGGCCACATTGGTCGGCCACGTGCAGGCCATGCGTCGCGATCTGGAGCAGGCCCAGGCGGAAACCCAGGAGCTGCGCGACCAGAACGAGCGGCTGATGACCCGCAACCAGGACGTAGACGGCGCCATCGACGAGGCG
>NZ_AXCA01000084.1:0-678 GCF_000475415.1 Halomonas sp. PBN3
TTTTCATGGTGCGCCAGGCATGGCGCGCAGCGCCAATTAGGCGCTATCCGGTCCGCCGTGGTGGTTGGCCGGATGACTTGGGGGTGAAAGTCCCCTACGGACCCTGATAGCGGGAACCGTTAGCTGAACAGCAAGGGTGTTCGTCGTGAGGCGGAATCTGAAGGAAGCTGTAGGCAAACTCCTGGCCCGACGAACAGGAACCGCATATGAGGCAGCCACATCTGGGCGAGAGGGCCATGAAACTCGAAGCCCAATAGCTATCCAGAAGATGTGGAAGTAGATGCGGCGGGTAGATGGGAGGAAGGTCGCGCGTCTTACCCTGGGAGGCCTGTTCACCTGCCACTGGCTACCGACACCGTGAGGTGTCGGGATGGGCGAACAGGAGTCAGCAGAGGCCATATTAGGCTCTCTAACCAAGAGCTGAAGGGCTGAACCTGTCACGAGTGGATAGTTGACCACTCTCTGATGTGTACGAGCAGAAGCCTCCCCGGAGGGCTCTCGATAACTGTATGGCGGGCCGGAAGCCCAAAGACTGTCGAAGCGCTCAGAGCACACAGGCGAGCGAATTCAGCGGAACGAAGCTCAGCCCGATAATGGGGGACAGGAACCGCCGTGGTACGGATCCGTTTGCCCGGTGGTGTGAGAGGACGGGGGAGGCGACTCCCCCTCCTACTCGAT
>NZ_AXCA01000085.1:0-2019 GCF_000475415.1 Halomonas sp. PBN3
TCTCGCTTGACAGTCGCCGCGGATTCGGTAGAATGCGCGCCACGCCTTACGGAGCTCCTCGGGAGCTTCGGTCGCCCGCCTCCCGGAGGCGAGGTGGTCAGCAGGATCGGCAAGCACGCTTCGCCACTCACTGCTTGACACGCCGCGGCGACACGGTAGAATACGCCTTCCTCGCAGGGCGCCGGCGAGACCGCCGCTTCGTTGAAGCGACCGGCACGACGGCAACAGCGAGACGCTCCACTCGTCAAGAGCTCGGAGCCGCTCTTTAACAATCGATCAGGTAATTCATGTGGGCGCTTGTCGATGGTGCGGTGATCATGTCACGTATCATCAAGGCAAGCGACTCGTCAAACGAGACGTTTGAACCTTGAGCCAAGTTTGGTCCGCTTAACGGACTATATGATCTTAAACTGAAGAGTTTGATCATGGCTCAGATTGAACGCTGGCGGCAGGCCTAACACATGCAAGTCGAGCGGAAACGATCCTAGCTTGCTAGGAGGCGTCGAGCGGCGGACGGGTGAGTAACGCATAGGAATCTGCCCGGTAGTGGGGGATAACCTGGGGAAACCCAGGCTAATACCGCATACGTCCTACGGGAGAAAGCAGGGGATCTTCGGACCTTGCGCTATCGGATGAGCCTATGTCGGATTAGCTGGTTGGTGAGGTAATGGCTCACCAAGGCGACGATCCGTAGCTGGTCTGAGAGGATGATCAGCCACATCGGGACTGAGACACGGCCCGAACTCCTACGGGAGGCAGCAGTGGGGAATATTGGACAATGGGCGCAAGCCTGATCCAGCCATGCCGCGTGTGTGAAGAAGGCCCTCGGGTTGTAAAGCACTTTCAGTGGGGAAGAAATCCTCGGGGCTAATACCCTCGAGGGAGGACATCACCCACAGAAGAAGCACCGGCTAACTCCGTGCCAGCAGCCGCGGTAATACGGAGGGTGCGAGCGTTAATCGGAATTACTGGGCGTAAAGCGCGCGTAGGCGGCCTGATAAGCCGGTTGTGAAAGCCCCGGGCTCAACCTGGGAACGGCATCCGGAACTGTCAGGCTAGAGTGCAGGAGAGGAAGGTAGAATTCCCGGTGTAGCGGTGAAATGCGTAGAGATCGGGAGGAATACCAGTGGCGAAGGCGGCCTTCTGGACTGACACTGACGCTGAGGTGCGAAAGCGTGGGTAGCAAACAGGATTAGATACCCTGGTAGTCCACGCCGTAAACGATGTCGACTAGCCGTTGGGGTCCTTGAGACCTTTGTGGCGCAGTTAACGCGATAAGTCGACCGCCTGGGGAGTACGGCCGCAAGGTTAAAACTCAAATGAATTGACGGGGGCCCGCACAAGCGGTGGAGCATGTGGTTTAATTCGATGCAACGCGAAGAACCTTACCTACCCTTGACATCGAGAGGACTTGGCAGAGATGCCTTGGTGCCTTCGGGAACTCTCAGACAGGTGCTGCATGGCCGTCGTCAGCTCGTGTTGTGAAATGTTGGGTTAAGTCCCGTAACGAGCGCAACCCTTGTCCCTATTTGCCAGCGATTCGGTCGGGAACTCTAGGGAGACTGCCGGTGACAAACCGGAGGAAGGTGGGGACGACGTCAGGTCATCATGGCCCTTACGGGTAGGGCTACACACGTGCTACAATGGCCGGTACAAAGGGTTGCGAAGCCGCGAGGTGGAGCCAATCCCGAAAAGCCGGTCTCAGTCCGGATCGGAGTCTGCAACTCGACTCCGTGAAGTCGGAATCGCTAGTAATCGTGAATCAGAATGTCACGGTGAATACGTTCCCGGGCCTTGTACACACCGCCCGTCACACCATGGGAGTGGACTGCACCAGAAGTGGTTAGCCTAACTTCGGAGGGCGATCACCACGGTGTGGTTCATGACTGGGGTGAAGTCGTAACAAGGTAGCCGTAGGGGAACCTGCGGCTGGATCACCTCCTTACCGATATGTCACGTACTGTCGGCAAGAGCTCACAATGAATTACCTGATCGACCAGAGCAAAAGACTGTTTGGGT
>NZ_AXCA01000086.1:0-7999 GCF_000475415.1 Halomonas sp. PBN3
CGCGCCAGAATGGCCGCTTACTGGATACCCGCGGCCAGGCCTTCCTCATCATGGGGCACCACGCAGTGCTCGAGCTCGCCCTTGAGGATCTCGCGGATGCCACCGGGACAATCCACGCTGAGCACCGGCGTGCCACAGGCCAGCGCCTCGAACAGCACGATGCCCATGCCCTCGAAGCGGGAACTGAGCACGAAAAGCCGAGCATGGTGCATCCAGGGGTAGGGATTGGCACGCAGGCCGGCGAAGATGACCCGCCCCTTCAGGCCGAGCTCTTCCACCAATGCCTCGAGACGTGGCCGCTCCTGGCCATCGCCTACCAGTACCAGCGGCAGTTCGACGCCGGAACGGGCATAGGCTCTTACCAGAAGCGCCTGGTCCTTGGCTGGCACCATGCGCGCTACGTTGATGATATAGGGGAACGGCGGCAGGTCGGGTTCCGGCTCTCGCATCTGGCGGCGAATGCTGGCCAGCGGACAAGGGTTGACGATCACCCGCAGCGACGCCGGCTCGCAATCACTGGCTGCCAGTACCCGTCGCATGCTCTCCGCCACACCGGACGACACCGCCACCAGATGCCGCCCCAGGTAGAGACAGCGAGCAAACAGTTGGCGCCGCCAGCGACTTCCTCGCAAGTTGATGATGTTTTCTATTGCGTAGATGGCCCGTTCATCCCGGAAGGTCCAGACCAGCTCGAAGGTGCCCACTCCGCGAAACACGATGCGGTCCACACGGCCATGACGCGCTTCGAAACGCCGCAGCCAGAGGCTGAACACCATACCACCCATCACCCCCGTGCCCAGAAACAAGGAGCGCTTCATCACCGGGTTGATAAAGAGCCTCACCAAAAGCTCAAGCAGCAGGCCAAACCCTGTAACCCTTGACCATAGCTTCAGCGGAAGGGAATGACACACCACGCTCGATTCTTCCGGAGCCAGCGGATCACCGGACCTGCTCAGGCTCAACAGATGGCTTTCGTGACCAGCCTGCGCGAAGGCATCGGCCAGGTTGACCGCCACGCGTTCCATGCCGCCCATCTTGAGGGAACGGACCACCACCAGGGTACGCATGGAAGTCAGCCCTGTTTCATCATCAGCCATCATCTCGTGCTTCATGGGGTTCTCGAATGGGCGGATGTGTCCGGCATCGACCTAACACAGAGCCTCCTGTCTCGACCTGCCAGCGCCAGATATGCGTGACCAGGCCACCGACGATAAGATTGTGCACATACACACCTGTCCAGAAGGAATTATACGATTCAAACTGGTTTACGACTACCCAATAGATGAAGAATGCTGTACCAAACAAGGCGATATCACTGGGCATCACGCCCCCACGCCAGGCAAGCCAGCTGCCTCGGCCAACCCAAAACATCAGAGTGAGAATCAACAGGACACCCAGCAATCCATAGGCGACCCAAATTTCGATCATGAAGTTATGGAGGTGGCCGAACTGATCCTTGATGTCCTGTGGCAACCAGGGGGTTTGCTCCATGACAAGACTTCTCCCCTTGCTTCCCCATCCGAACACAGGACGTTCAGCAATCCATTCGAAAGCCGCTCGCCAACTATGAATACGAATCCCGATGCTGGAATAGGGAACATTGTCGATATCTCCGGACATCAATTCAGTGACCACTCCGGACTCTGTATAAACACGCTTCATCAAGGTGTCCTGAAACGTCAGGATCAACGTCGTCACAACCAGTACTGCTGCGACGCCAACCAGAGCCAGTCGCTTACCGCCGACGTATCGAAACCTGCCACGGGAGACGTTAATGAAAAACCAGAGGGCTCCTGCCACCGGCAAGGCGCAGAGCAATGCCAGCCACACTGCGCGTGTCTGTCCGATAACAAGGCTTACTGCACAGACGATCAACACCGAAAGCCATATCACGAACCTCCATGACGAAAGGCGACCAGCGCGGCATACGATACGTTTGGCAAAACATACCAACCCAAGGAACGCAACTCCAAAGAGCATGGATCCGTGTTGAAGGTTTCGAACTCCAAACCCCACACGCTGCCCCTGGAAGCCATCAACCCATTCCTGAATCCCGTTACCGAGGCTGAAAGGTGTAATAAGAAGGCCTACCAATGCCAACAGCCAGACAAGGAGAGTATGGCGCGTACTGCCTCCGAGCCACCACGCGACAGAAATGAAAATGAAAAGTTTGGCAAGACGATCAAGCTCGGGGTTATCTGCCACCCATTGCGGATGATGCCAATATCCCATACCCCATGAGATGGACTCGACCAGCAGGGCGGAAAGCAACAGCCAGAGTGGGCCAGATGAGCGCAGGCTGCCGCCATGGATGAGCACAGCGATCAGGCCAAGCACCGCTACCAGATTGGCTGCAGCCGACCCAATGGAAGGCAAGGCGATATCAAGGAGTGCGTATAGCCAAAGCGCCAGCAATCCTGGCCATAATAACCACCCACGTAAAGGCCAGTGCGGGATATTCAATCCTGAGCTCTTCATTACGTATCACTTCCTACTTCACGAATACTTCAAGACCACCTGATGGCAGCGTTTTCCAAATAAGAGTTCTCAAGCCCTTGATCATCCACCATGACATTGCTCAGGTCAGTTTCCATGGATTGAGCCCCGCTCGATATGCCACGAAAGCGTCCTGTGCCGACTCGATGGCGGATTCCTCCAGTGCCCGGGTGCGTAAATCGCGCTCGGCACAAGCACACAGTGACTCCCAGTGATGGCGCGCCTCGCCGTCGGCCAAAAAACCGACCGGGGCGTCGTTACCCAGCGCTCGGCGTATGGCGCGCGCCAACACCTCGCCGCCCAGCCGCGAGCCTTCCAGCACATAGCGCAGGCCCAGCAACTGGGCCGGGCAGCTCACCGTCGGGAATGCATAAAGGTCGGCGCCGGCAGCATCATGGCCGACGTGGGCCGAGGCCCGGTCACTCCCCTCCCCCAGCTCACCCTCGAGCGCCTTGAGGTCGGCGATCAGCCGCGGTGCTCGCCGTGGCGACAGCGTGTACTCCAGCCCCAGCGCCTGGCCACCCTGCCATACGGCTCGCTCCAGCGCGGCATGAGGCGCCAGCATGGCGGCAAGCGAGCGGGCATAGCCGTGGCGGGTCAGGCCGGGACGCAGCAGGCGCTGCAGCTCGGGGTGATGATCCAGGGTACGGTGATGGTCGCGGGTGGCCGCGCGCAGCCTGGCCATCACCGCCGGGGGCTCGAGCGCGGATGCCGTGGTGGCGCACATGCCTACTGGCCCATGGCGCTGACCAGGGTGCGCAGCTTGAGCAGCTTGAGATGGCTGCTCTCCGGCCAGGGCCGCGCATGGCCCATGCGCTGCTCCACCCAGCGCTCGAAGGAGCGCCGCGGCGCGATGGGATAGGCGGCACTGACGTCCTCTTCCGGCTTGCTTGGATTGCCGCCCCAGGCCACCTCCTGCACCTCTTCCACCCGGCACACATACAGGCGCAGCCTGCGCCCATCCGCCAGCGGTGCCACCATGCTCAGCACCCCGGCCACTTCGGACAGCGGCATCTCGGCGCAGTCCCGACTCAGGCACTCGCTCTGGCGGGTGGTGGTGCCGGCGCCATCGCACCACTCGGTAACCGCCGTCAGCGCCTCGGGCTCCAGGGTCACGCCCTGGCGGAACAGCTCGATGCCGTTGTCCAGCATCACCCCGTCGGCCTCGAACTCCGCCATCAGCCAGTGGCTGATCTCGGGCCAGGCCGCCTCCAGGCTGCCCAGCTCCAGCAGATGACGACGCTTGGCGGCATAGCGACGCTCCAGGGTGTCGACCAGTGTCATGCGTTGACGGGTATGGAACTCGCGCTGGGCCAGCTCGAAGGCCTTGACCTCATCGGCCAGCGCCTGCAGCCGCAGCGGCGACAGGCGTCGCGGTGAATAGGCGTGCAGCGAGATCAAGGCGGTCAGCGCGCCGCCGGCGACCAGCGGAAAGGACACCGCCGAGGCCACCCCCATGTTGGCCATGTAGGCGCGATGCACCGGCGACACGCTGCGCAGGTCGGCATAGGTCAGGTCCGGCGCCCGCGCGTAGCGGCTGACCACTTCGACACTTGCCGCCTGGGCATCGGGAATGGTGCGCCAGGGGTTCAGCACATAGAGGTTGCGTGCCACCTGGGGAATATCGCTGGCCGGGAAGCGCAGGCCGAGATAGCTGCCCTGGGCCGCGTCGCCGCACGCCTCGGCCAGCACCTCGCCATCGCCATCGGGCACGAATTGATAGAACAGCACCCGATCGAAGCCGCTGGCCTGCCGCAGGGAGTCGACCAAAGCGTGGCGGGCGTCGGCCAGCGCGGTCGCGTCGCGCAGGCTTGCCACACTGCCCGTCTGGCGAACGTTATCGGGCTCGCGGGGGACGGCGAGGCTCGGCACCAGCTCGAGGATCACCTCCCCCTGAAGGCCGCGTGAGGCAAACAGCGCCGCGTCGCCCTCGATGCCGACGACGGCATTGCGCACCACGCGCTCGCCGGGCGCCGTCCCCAAGGCGCCGAGCGGGGCCGCCAGCCCCGGTGGCAGGCGTCGCCCCAGCAGCCGCTCGGCGGGCATGCCCAGCCACTGCGCCAGGTTGCGCGAGGCGTGGGTCACCTTGTGCTCGGCATCAGCGACCACCAGGGCGCCATGGGGCTGGATCACCCCGGACAGGTGCAGGCGTTCGCGCTCACACGCCTCGATGAATCCCGAGGGAATCGTCATGTATCCTCCTTGATGGCAGCGCCTTGGCGCTGTAACCGCTCCATGTAGATCTCCTCTTCCTCGGGACGCGCCATCAGATAGCCCTGCAGCACATCGCAGCCGTGTTCTGCCAGCCAGCTGTGCTGCGCCTCCGTCTCGCCGCCTTCGGCCACGGTGCGCAGCTCCAGCGCCTCGGCCATGCCCAGGATGGCACGCACGATCGCCTCGTCGTTGCGGTCGCGGCCATCCAGGCCATCGACGAAGCTCTTGTCGATCTTCAGTTCGGCCAGCGGCAGCCGCTTGAGGTAGGCCAGCGACGAGTAGCCGGTGCCGAAGTCATCCACCGAGAGCTGGATGCCCGCCTCGCGCAGGCGCTCGATGTTGCCCAGCGCCATGCTGGTTCGGTCGACCAGGGTCCGCTCGGTGAGCTCCAACTGTATCAGATCGGGTGGGATACGATAGGTACGCAGCCCCTCCAGCAGCGCATCCAGATAGCGATCATCCTGGAAACTGCGCGCCGAGACATTGATCGAGACCGGCAGCGATGGAAAGCCCTGGCTGCGCCAGCGGGCCAGGCTCTCCACCGCCAGATGCGCCACGAAACGGTCGATCTCCACGATCAACCCACTCCGCTCGGCGGCGGGGATAAAGTCCCCAGGCGGCACCTCCCCCTGGGTCGGGTCATGCCAACGCAGCAGCGCCTCGGCGCCGAAGAGCCGTCCATCCATGATCACGAACTTGGGCTGGTAGGCCAGGCGAAAGTGCTTGGCCTTGAGCGCCTGACGCAGCGCATTCTCCATGTTGACCTGTTCGACCAGTTGCGCCTGCAACTCCGGCTTGAACAGCTCGAAGCGGTCGCGGCCGCTGTCCTTGGCGCGGTACATGGCGGTGTCCGCCGCCTTGGTCAGCGAGGCCGCGTCGTCGCCGTCGTCGGGGAAGAAGGCCAGGCCGATGCTCGCCGACACATACAGCGAGCGCTGGTCGACCACCACGGGATCATGCAGGGTCTCGATGATGCGCTGGGCCACCCGCTCGGCGCCCGCCACGCTGGTGTCGTTGAGAATCACCGTGAACTCGTCGCCGCCCAGGCGCGCCACGGTGTCCATGTCGCGGACGATCTCGTTGAGCCGTCCGGCCACCTGGGTCAGCAGCTTGTCGCCCACGTCGTGGCCCAGGGTGTCGTTGATGTCCTTGAAGTTGTCCAGGTCGAGGAACATCAGCGCCACCTGGCTGGCGGAGCGCCGCGCCTGGGCCATGGCCAGGTCGAGGCGGTCGTGGAACAGCGTGCGGTTGGGCAGCCCGGTCAGGGCATCATGGGTGGCCAGGTACTCGGCCTGGCGCTGAGACGCCTTGAGCTTGGAGATATCGGCGAACACCGCCACGAAGTGCTGGTTGTCGTCCTCGTCGATGCGGTTGATGGTCAGCCATTCGGGGAACAGTTCACCGTTCTTGCGCTTGTTCCAGATCTCGCCCTGCCAGAAGCCGCGCGCGCTCAGCGAGCGCCACATCGCCTGATAGAGCGAGGGGTCGTTCTTGCCCGAGCGCAGCAGGTCACCCATCTTGTGGCCGATCGCCTCGTCGGCGCGGTAGCCGGTGATGCGCGTGAAGGCGTCGTTGACCGACTGGATGCGCGCCTCGCGGTCGGTGACCACGATCGCCTCCCCCGCCTGCTCGAACACCTTGGCCGAGACCCGCAGCTGACGCTCGGCCTGCTTGCGCAGGGTGATGTCCTCGGCCTCGGTGACGATCGCCGTGGGGTGGCCATCGGCGTCGCGCAGCACCTGGTGCATGGTGGCCAGCACGCGCTCGCTCTCCCCCGGCAGCAAATGCTCCATGGCGACGGGCTGGGTCTCGCGCAGGCTCTGCATGTCGCGGCTCCATACCGAGGCGGCGAAGGGCTCGGGAAACAGCTGGAAATCGGTCTTGCCGATGACCTCGTCCTCATCGAACCCGAACGCCTCGCAGAAACTGGGATTGGCGTACTGGTAGTGGCCGCTCAGGTCCTTCATGGCCAGCAGGATGGTGGTGCTGCGCATCAACGCATCGAGCTGAGCGCGCGACTCGCGCAGCGCCGTCTGGGTCTGGGTGATCTCGGTGACATCGACCAGGGTCACTACCAGCAGCTCCACCTCGTCGCGGCTGCCGATGCCCGGCGTCACCACCAGCTGCAACAGCCGATCCTCGAGGGTGACCATCTCCTCCTCGGGCTCGGCATGCACCAGGGCGTGACTGAGGAAGGTGTCCAGCGAACGCAGCGCCTGCGGCAGCTTGAGGCGATTGACGTGCTGCTGCAATGCAGTGGTGCGCAGCTTGAGCTCGCGCCCCGCCGCGGCGTTGTAGCGCCGCAGGTAGTATTCGTTATCGAACACCAGGATGGGGAACTCGAGCGAATCGTAGAGGTGGGTGTACTCGTCGTTGAGCTCCTGCAACTCGCCACTCTTGACGTTGAGCTCCTCGTTGAGGCTCATCAGCTCTTCGTTGGTGGCCTGCAGCTCCTCGTTGGCCGCCTCCATCTCCTCGTTGGTGGCCTGCAGTTCCTCGTTGGAGGCCTGGGCCTCCTCGTTGAGCGACTGCATCTCCTCGTTGGCGGTGGCCAGCTCCTCGATCAGCGACTGCAGGTGCTCGCGGGTCGCCTGCAGCTCGTCCTCCATGCCGGTCTGCTCGAGCCGGCGCAGCTCGCCGCGCGACACCGCCTCCACCGGCGGGTCGCACTCCTCGACCATCACCATCAGCAGGTTGCCGTCCGCGCCGGCGACAGGGCGAACCGAGAGCCGACAGGTGACGTCGTTCACCACGCGTCGGCGCCCCAGCATCACCCGCGACTCCCGCGAGATCTGGTGCAGCATGGCCAGCAACTCGGCCCGGAACGGCTCGGCGATCACCTCGGCCACGCTGACCTGGGCGCGCCCGCGCGGAAACTGGAAGAGCCGGGCCACATCGCCGGCGGTATGGCGAATGTTGCCCTCCAGGTCGCACAGCGCCACCGTGGCGTTGAGGTGGGCCATCACCCCATCCAGCAGCTGCTGCACCTCGCGATGACTACGCCGCTGGGGCTCACCCTGCGGCTGGCGTGACGGCACCGAGGTAGGCAACGGTTGCTGCTCACCCTGCTTGCCGAACAGCCGCTCGCGGCGATCCAGGGGCTTGAACAATGATTCGGACTGGCCGGCGCTCTCGCTGCGCCCCAGGAACAGTAGCCCGGTGGGGCGCAGCGCGAAGTGGAAGCGTTTGAGCACCTTGGCCTGCAGCTCGCTGTCGAAGTAGATCAGCACGTTGCGGTAGTTGTCAAGGAATCTGTCGCCTCTGAGGTCAGTAAGTATCCCCCGGCAAA
>NZ_AXCA01000087.1:0-1578 GCF_000475415.1 Halomonas sp. PBN3
GCGAGTGGGGATATCGAGGAGACGCTGCCGAAGCAGTGAGCAGTCTCCCATTGGGCAAGTGCCGCCGCTGGCGGCCCGGTGGTCTCGGCCGGTTCCAACCGAGACACCCCAGGCACCCAGGCGTTTCAAGGGTGCGCCGCTTGGCGGTACGCCGTCACCCAAGGCCTCGCGCATCCCGAGACGAGGCCGCCCATTCGGGCTGGATGCCACTGCGATTACAACCCATTCGGGGAGATGCCTCCCCAGGGGGGCGGACCCCCTGGAACCTGGAGGAAGACCCCATGGCCACGATTGTCGACGACCATGTCATGGTCTGTGACGACTGCCTGATGATCATCGCCAATGACGATGCCACCGGGCTGGATCACTTCCTGGATGAGGAGAGCGCTGCCGCCCGAGAAAGGGAGGTGCGTGAGTCCATCTACGCAGCGCAGCGCGACGGGAACACCCTCGTCGTCGGCGATAGCGAGTACGACGAAGCGTTCTCGACCTCATCCTGCGACTGCTGCCACACCCACCTGGCAGGCGCTCGGCACCACTGCGTGCTGATGGGCTGAACCAGCGTCTGAATCCACCCCTTGCCCACCCGGGAAGCCACTCGACTTCCCGCAGGGGGCGAGTGTCTCCCGGGTGCACACCGCAACCCACCGAGGAGACACACTATGACGGTCACCACTCACCAGAGTGCCACCACTGGCTTCTTCGACCTGCATATCACCGGCCTTGGCTACCTCAACCGCATCCGAGAGGTCAGGCCGAAGCGTGGAGACGCGTTCTGGGCATGCGATATCGCCGCCCTGAACGGCCCCGCGGACGATGTGGGCTATACCCGCTTCGACTGCCGGATCAGCGGCCGTGAGGCCGAAGCGCTCGTCAAACGCTGCCGTCAGGCGGTGTATCAGGGCCGCAAGGTGCTGGTGGGCTTCAAGCTGGGCGACCTCTGGACGGACACCTTCGTCTACTCCAGAGGCGACAAGGCGGGCCAGACCGGCGTCAGTCTCAAGGCGCGCCTTCTGTTCATCAGCTGGATCAAGGTGAACGGCGAGATGGTTTACCAGGCACCCCGCCGCGACGAGCAGACTGCCGGCAACGACAGATCCGCTGCCTCAGTGGAGCCGTCTGAAACCGGCAATGGCTACGCCGCTGCCCACGCGGGAGAAGCGGCCGGCTCCTTCGATTCGCCGGCCATGCACTGATCCACAGCGCTTCCATCAACCTACCCAGCCGGGGATTTACCTCCCCGTCGGGGAGGTTCTTCTCGGCGATGACAGTCCGCTGGAGAAGACAATGCGAGTGGAAGTTAACCAACTGCTCTACGATCCGCGAGATCCGATCTGCTTCTACATCCTGAGCGAGAGTGCCGGGAGGCTGTACGCCTTCGTGCAGTGCATCGATCGGGGCATGGATCTCAAGGCTCACTACCGCGCCCGCTATTGGGGCGAGTACAGCCACGACGACCCGGATGGCAGCATCCGTCTCATCCTGACTCACGGGGGTAAATGGCCAGGCCTGCCCCTCGACTAACCACATTGCCCATCACCACCCAGCCGGGGAAATGCCTCCCCGCTGGGAAGGTTC
>NZ_AXCA01000088.1:0-1252 GCF_000475415.1 Halomonas sp. PBN3
GCGAGTGGGGATATCGAGGAGGCGCAGCCGAAGGAGTGAGCAGCCTCCCAGTGGGCAAGTGCCGCCGCTGGCGGCCCGGTGGTCTCGACCGGCTCCAACCGAGACACCCCAGGCACCCAGGCGTTTCAAGGGTGCGCCGCTTGGCGGTACGCCGCCACCCAAGGCCTCGCGCATCCCGAGACGAGGCCGCCCATCAGGGCTGGGTGCCACTGTTACCACCCATTCGGGGAGATGCCTCCCCAGGGGGGCGGACCCCCTGGAACCTGGAGGAATGCCCCATGGCCACGATTGTCGACGACCATGTCATGGTCTGTGACGACTGCCTGATGATCATCGCCAATGACGATGCCACCGGGCTGGATCACTTCCTGGATGAGGAGAGCGCTGCCGCCCGCGAAAGGGAGGTGCGTGAGTCCATCTACGCAGCGCAGCGTGACGGGAACACCCTCGTCGTCGGCGATAGCGAGCAAGACGAAGCATTCTCGACGTCATCCTGCGACTGCTGCCACACCCACCTGGCGGGCGCTCGGCACCACTGCGTGCTGATGGGCTGAGCCAGCGTCTGAATCCACCCCTTGCCCACCCGGGAAGCCACTCGACTTCCCGTAGGGGGCGAGTGTCTCCCGGGTGCAAACTGCAACCCACCGAGGAGACACGCTATGACGGTCACCACTCACCAGAGTGCCAATACTGGCTTCTTCGACCTGCATATCACCGGCCTTGGCTACCTCAATCGAATCCGTGAGGTGAAGCCGAAGCGCGGAGAGGCGTTCTGGGCCTGCGATATCGCGGCCCTGAATGGCCCCGCAGACGATGTGGGCTACACCCGCTTCGACTGCCGGATCAGTGGCCGTGAGGCCGAAGTGCTCGTCAAACGCTGTCGTCAGGCGGTGTACCAGGGCCGCAAGGTGCTGGTGGGCTTCAAGCTGGGCGACCTCTGGACAGACACCTTCGTCTACTCCAAGGGGGACAAGGCCGGCCAGACCGGCGTCAGTCTCAAGGCGCGCCTGCTGTTCATCAGCTGGATCAAGGTAAACGGCGAGATGGTTTACCAGGCGCACCGCCGCGACGAGCAGGGTGCCGGCAACGACAGATCCGCTGCCTCAGCGGAGCCGTCTGAAGCCGGCAATGGCTACGCCGCTGCCCACGCGGGAGAAGCGGCCGGCTCCTTCGATTCGCCGGCCATGCACTGATCCACAGCGTTTCCATTCAACCACCCAGCCGGGGAAACGCCTCCCCGCTGGGAAGGTTC
>NZ_AXCA01000089.1:0-3128 GCF_000475415.1 Halomonas sp. PBN3
TCGGTAACTGCGATAGCCCTGAATTGCTGCCCTTGTCGCTTGCTGTTATATTGCCGAGGCGCTCCAATGGGCAAACTAGCGCCCCACAGCGCCTGCCCGCAGACACGCAGGCCGGAGCGAAAAGATCAGGCCGCGACGACGTCGAGACGTCCCGCCGCCCGTTGCAAGACAAGTGATACAGCGATAAACGCGCCACGCCCGTATCCCCCCGCCGCTCCCCGACGTCACGGGGCGGTGGCAGGCCACGGGACACGTTCAACAGCGTGCCGGAGGCCGGCGTCGGCGAATCGATGATTGCCAGGTGTTGGCGGTGACCGCAGGGCCGGATGGGTGACGCCCACCGAGACATGTCCTGCCTCCGCCCCGTACTCAACAGGCTCATGCCGCGGCGCTGCCCCACCGGGAGCGGCGCGGTCGGACGCAACTGCGCATCCGTGACATGCGCTGAGCACAGGCACGCAGCACACAGCGGTTCGCCACGTCGCGCTCGCCGGCGCCCCATAGTGCGAGTCAACATGAAACGGATGCTCATCAATGCGACCCAGCCTGAAGAGCTGCGCGTCGCGCTGGTCGATGGACAGCGCCTCTACGACCTGGACATCGAGTCCGGTGCCCGGGAACAGAAGAAGGCCAACATCTACCGCGGCAAGATCACCCGCATCGAACCCTCCCTGGAAGCCGCCTTCGTCGACTTCGGCGCCGACCGCCACGGCTTCCTGCCCCTCAAGGAGATCTCCCGGGAGTACTTCGTCAAGGAGCCCGACGGCCGCCCCAGCATCAAGGAGGTTCTGAAGGAGGGCCAGGAGGTCATCGTCCAGGTCGACAAGGAGGAGCGCGGCAACAAGGGCGCCGCCCTGACCACCTTCATCTCCCTGGCCGGACGCTTCCTGGTGCTGATGCCCAACAACCCCAAGGCCGGCGGCATCTCGCGGCGTATCGAGGGTGAGGAGCGCAGCCAGCTCAAGGAGGCGATGAACCAACTCAGCGTGCCTGACCGCATGGGCCTGATCGTGCGCACCGCGGGCATCGGCCGCAGCCCCGAGGAGCTGCAGTGGGACCTCGACTACCTGGTGCAGGTGTGGGAGTCGATCACCAGCGAGGCCGGCAAGCGCCCCGCCCCCTTCCTGATCTACCGCGAGTCCAACGTCATCATCCGCGCCATGCGCGACTACCTGCGTCAGGACATCGGCGAGGTGCTGATCGACAGCCCCGAGGTGCATGAGCAGGCGCTGGGCTTCATACGCCAGGTGATGCCCTCCTACCAGCAGAAGATCAAGCTCTACGCCGACGAGGTGCCCCTCTTCTCGCGCTTCCAGATCGAGTCCCAGATCGAGACCGCCTACGAGCGCGAGGTCAAGCTTCCCTCCGGCGGCTCCATCGTCATCGACCACACCGAGGCGCTGGTCTCCATCGACATCAACTCGGCGCGCGCCACCCGCGGCAGCGATATCGAGGAGACGGCGCTGCAGACCAACCTGGAGGCGGCCGACGAGATCGCCCGCCAGCTGCGCCTGCGCGACATCGGCGGCCTAGTGGTGATCGACTTCATCGACATGAGCCCGGCGCGCAACCAGCGCGAGGTCGAGAACCGCATGCGCGATGCCCTCAAGCTCGATCGCGCCCGGGTCCAGATCGGCCGCATCTCCCGCTTCGGGCTGATGGAGATGTCGCGCCAGCGCCTGCGCCCGTCGCTGGGCGAGACCAGCGGCGTGGTCTGCCCGCGCTGCAACGGCCAGGGCACCATCCGCGACGTGCGCTCCATCTCGCTCTCGATCATGCGCCTGATCGAGGAGGAGGCGATGAAGGAGCGCAGCGCCCAGATCCGCGCCATCCTGCCAGTGCCGGTGGCCACCTACCTGCTCAACGAGAAGCGTAACGTGCTGGCCGACATCGAGCGCCGCCAGGGCGTGCGCGTGGTGCTGCTGCCCAGCCCCGACATGGACACCCCCCACTACGACGTCCAGCGCCTGCGCGACGACCACGTCGACGAGGATGGCAGCCAGAAATCCAGCTTCGAGCTCTCCACCGAGACCGAGGTGGGCAAGGAGCCCGAGGCTACCTTCGGCAAGCCGGTGCAGCGCGCCGAGGCCGCGGTGAAGACGGTGATCCATCACGAGCCGGCCCCCGCCTCGCTGCAGCAGGAGGAGGCCCCAGCCCCCGCCAAGGCCGCGCCGCCCGCGCGCAGCGCCCCGCCGGTGGCCGTGGAGCCCCAGGGCGGCGTGCTCGGCCGCCTGGTCAAGGGCCTGACCAAGCTGCTCGGCGGCGACGAGGCACCCGACGCCGGCCGCCAGGCGGGGTCGCGCGCCGGCACCGATCAGGCGAAGGGCGAGCGCAAGCCGGCCGGACGTGACGAGTCGCGCAACGAGCGTGGCACTCGCCAGCGCCGCGCGCGCAACGACGAGCGTCGCGGCGGCGCCCGCAAGGAGAGCGAGCGCAGCGACGCCAGGGGCGACAAGGGCGATAGCGGCGACAACCGCGGCAATCGTGGTAGCCGCGGCCGTGGCCGCCAGGAGAACGGTCGTCAGGAACGCCAGGAAAGTGCCCGCCGCGACGACGGCCGCCCGGCTCGCCAGCAGGAGGGCAGCAAGGGGCGCGACGACGGCCGTCGCCAGGGCGGCGACAAGCGTGACAACCGCGCCAGCCAGAAGCCCGCCGAGCCCCGCCGCCAGGAGGAGAGCCGCAAGGCCGAGGAGCCGCGCGCCGAGGCCACTGTCGACGACGGCAAGCCCAAGCGCACCCGCAACAATCCGCGCAATCGCAGCCGCCAGCACGCCCTTAACCCCAAGGCGGTAGAGGAGCAGCAGCGCCTGCAGGCCGAGGCCCCGAAGGAGGAGGCCCCCAAGCAGGAAAACAAGCCGGAGGCACCGAAGGCCGACACCAAGGCCGAACAGCCCAAGGCAGACGCCAAGCCCGAGGCTCCCAAGGCCGAGCAGCCAAAGGCTGAAGCCAAGCCTGAGGCAACCGAGGCCGAACAGCCCAAGGCAGACGCCAAGGCCGAGGCACCCAAAGCCGACGCCAAGCCGGAGGCACCGAAGGCCGAAGACAAGCCGGAGGCACCCAAGGCCGAGGCCAAGTCCGAGGCGCCCAAGGCCGAGCGGCCAAAGGCTGAAGCCAAGCCTGAGGCACCC
>NZ_AXCA01000090.1:0-19132 GCF_000475415.1 Halomonas sp. PBN3
ATGCCTGGCGCACCATGAAAAGGCCGCCGCCCTGGTGGGCGGCGGCCTTCGTGTGGTGGCGGGTCTCCCTCAGCCGCGACCGGCGAAGCGGTAGCTGTTCTCCAGCTTGGCGTAGTCGAGCAGGATCTGGGCGGCCTCCTGGACCTGCACCTGCTCCACCGGCTCCGCCTCGTCGCTCTCGCCCTCCTCGCCCCGGGCGTCGATCCACTCCTCCAGCGGCTCCAGCCCCAGGGCCTCGCGGCGCCGGTTCTCCAGGGCCAGCTGCTCGGCCTCCTGGGCCTCGACCTCCTGCTGGCGCTGCTCGCGGTTGAGGCTGACGCTGGTGGTCTCCTCGCGCAGCCGGCGGTTCAGCGCCGCCTGCTCCTCCAGGTAGCGGAAGTTGGGGTTGTCGGCGGCACGCTGGCGGTGGCGGTCACGCAGCGACTCCATGAAGCGCCACGGTTCGCCATACTCGCGGTACTGCACCGAGCGCACGGTATCCCAGTCCAGGGCGTTGTCGAGGCTGCTCTCGCCGATCAGCTCGGGATCGATAAGGCTGGGGAAGATGATGTCCGGCTCCACGCCGCGGTGCTGGGTGCTCTCGCCGGAGATGCGGTAGAACTTGGCGCGGGTCAGCTTGATCTCGCCGTGGGAGAGCTCGTTGAGGGTCTGCACCGTGCCTTTGCCAAAGGTGGGCGTGCCCACCACCAGGCCGCGGCCATAGTCCTGGATGGCGCCGGCGAAGATCTCGGAGGCGGAGGCCGAGAGGCGGTTGACCAGCACCGCCAGCGGCCCGTCGTAGAGGGCGCCAGTCTCGGTGTCGCCGTAGAGGCTGATGCGTCCGCGGGCGTCGCGCACCTGCACGGTGGGGCCGCGGTCGATGAACAGCCCGATCAGCGAGTTGGCCTCCTGCAGGGCGCCGCCACCGTTGTTGCGCAGGTCCAGTACGATGCCCTCGATCTCCTCCTCCTGGAGCCGCTCGATCTCCCGGGCCACGTCCCGCGTGGTGCTGCGGTAGTCCTCCTCGCCGGCCTGCCAGGCATCGAAGTCGACATAGAAGGTGGGCACGGTGATCACCCCGATGCGGTGGGTGCCGTCGTCGCGCTCAAGCTCGATCACCTCGCCCTGGGCGGCCTGGTCCTCAAGCTTGACGGTGTCGCGGGTGATGCGCACCTCCTTGGAGCGCGTCATGTCCACCGCCTGGGCGGGGACGATGTCGAGGCGTACCACCGAGCCCTTGGGGCCACGGATCAGGTCGACCACCTCGTCCAGGCGCATGCCCACCACGTTGACCATCTCGCCATCCTCCTGGCCAACGCCGACGATGCGGTCGGCGGGCTCCAGCACTCCGGCGCGTTCGGCGGGGCCGCCCGGCACCAGGCTAGCCACCTTGACGTACTCGCCGTCCGCCTGCAGCAGGGCGCCGATGCCCTCCAGCGAGAGGCGCATCTGGATATCGAAGGACTCCCCCTGGCGGGGCGAGAGGTACTCGGTGTGGGGGTCGATGGTGCCGGTGACCGCCGCCATCACCAGGCCGAAGATATCCTCCTCGTTGGTCTGGCGCAGGCGGTTGAGCTGTCCCTCGTAGCGCTGGCGCAGGTTGCTCTCCACCTGTTCTTCGTCCTGGCCGCTGATGGCCAGCGACAGGGCGGCGTTCTTGAGGCGTTTGGCCCACAGGGTGTCGAGTTCGGCCATGTCACTCGCCCAGGGGGCGTCCTCGCGCTCCAGGGTCAGACGCTTGTCGCTGTCGTAGCGATAGTCCAGGCCCTCGTCGAGGCGCGCCAGCAGCCATTCGAAGCGCGCCTCGGCGCGCGTCTGATAGCGCTGGTAGAGGGAGAAGTAGGGCGCGAGCTCGCCGTCGACCAGGGCGTCGTCCAGCTGGCGTTCCAGCGGGCGAAATTCCGCTACATCGGCCTCGGTGAGGAAGGCGCGCTGACCGTCGAGCACGTCGAGGTAGCGTGCGAAGGCCTGGCTCGACCAGCCGTCATCCAGGCTGACGTCGGCATAGTGGCCGTAGCGCAGCGACTCGGCGATCTCGGTGGCCACCTGACGCTGGGCGTCGGTGGGCTGCGGCTGCGCCAGGGCAGCGCCGGCGGCCAGCAGCAGGCCGGCGAGCACGGTTGCGGATCGCCCCAGGTGGGCAAGCGGGCTCATCGAAGAAGCACTCCCGGTTTGATGTACACTCATATCCCTTGACCCTCTCCCGGCCCGCGAGTTGCGCGGTCCGGCGAACCATTGTAGCAGCTTACCTGCCTTGCCCATCATTGCCATCACGGAGGAATCCATGCGCTCCGAGGACGACCTGCTGTCGCGCCTGCTCGACTTCCTGCATCGCTCGCCCACCCCCTGGCACGCCACCGCCAACCTGGCCGCGCGCCTCGAGGCGGCAGGCTTCCGGCGACTCGACGAGCGCGAGCCCTGGTCGCTCACCCCCGGCGAGCGCGTCTTCGTGACCCGCAACGACTCCTCCATCGTCGCCCTGCGGCTGCCCGAAGGGCCCCTCGAGGCGCTGCGCATGATCGGGGCCCACACCGACAGCCCCGGGCTGCGGCTCAAGCCCAATGCCGGCCAGGCCGCGGCGGGCTGGCTGCAGCTGGGCGTGGAGGTCTACGGCGGGGCGCTGCTGGCCCCCTGGTTCGACCGCGACCTGGGGCTCGCCGGGCGGGTGCACCTGCGCCACGCCGACGGGCGCCTCGAGGGACGCCTGCTGCACGTCGACCACCCGGTGGCCACCATCCCGAGCCTCGCCATCCATCTCGATCGCGAGGCCAACAATGGCCGCGCCCTAAACGCCCAGACCCAGATGGCCCCGGTGCTGCTTCAGGGCGGCGAGGCCGGTGACCTCAAGGGGCTACTTGAGGGGTGGGTCGCCGAGCAGCATGGTCTCGAGGCGTTCGAGCTGCTCGACTTCGAGCTGGGCCTGTACGACACGCAGCCGCCGGCCCGGGTCGGGGTGCACGGCGAGCTGATCAGCGGCGCGCGGCTCGACAACCTGCTCTCCTGCTTCATCGGCCTGGAGGCGCTGCTGGCCGCCGATGGCCGCCAGGGGGCGCTGCTGGTGGCCAACGACCACGAGGAGGTGGGCAGCGCCAGCGCCTGCGGCGCCCAGGGGCCCTTCCTCGGCGACGTGCTGCGCCGGGTCTGCGAGCGGCTGGGCGGCGGCCCGGGCGAGGGGAGTGAGGAGGCCTTCATCCGCCTGATCCAGGCCTCGCGGATGATCTCCTGCGACAACGCCCATGCGCTGCACCCCAACTTCCAGGACAAGCACGACGCCGCCCACGGCCCCGCCCTCAATGGCGGCCCGGTGATCAAGGTCAACGCCAGCCAGCGCTACGCCACCAACAGCGCCACCGCGGCGCTGTTTCGCGACCTGTGTCGCGAGGCCGAGGTGCCGGTGCAGAGCTTCGTGACCCGCGCCGACATGGGTTGCGGCAGCACCATCGGCCCGATCACCGCCACCGAGCTGGGCGTGCCGACCCTGGACGTGGGCGTGCCCCAGTGGGCGATGCACTCGATCCGCGAGACCGCGGGCAGCCGCGACGTGGCCTATCTCACCCGGGCGCTGACCGCCTTCTGCAACCGCGCCGAGCTGGCCTGACGCCGCCACGCCTTGGCCGCCGCCGGGTGTCGTGTCGCCCGGCGGTCGCAAGGGCTGCAGAAAGCGTAGGGGGCAGGGTCCTAGTGGAGTAGGGGAGAGGACAGAAACGCAGAAGCCCGCCTGGCGAACCAGGCGGGCTTCTGTATGTTCGGTGGTGGCTACGCCCTGACTCGAACAGGGGACCCCATCATTATGAGTGATGTGCTCTAACCAACTGAGCTACGTAGCCAGCGGCGCGTACTCTATCCGCCCGGGAGGGGCCTGTCAACTGCCTGATATGGAAGGCATGCCAAGGCTTGACACCCCGGCGGGGGCTCGTTAATATTCGCGCCACCTCGACGAGCAGAGGCATCGCGTCCCATTCGTCTAGTGGTCCAGGACACCGCCCTTTCACGGCGGGAACAGGGGTTCGAACCCCCTATGGGACGCCACTCGATTCGTCAGGGTACCGGAGTGCGGGAATAGCTCAGTGGTAGAGCATCGCCTTGCCAAGGCGAGGGTCGGGAGTTCGAATCTCCTTTCCCGCTCCATCTTCCGTAAGGAAGACGATGCGTCCCATTCGTCTAGTGGTCCAGGACACCGCCCTTTCACGGCGGGAACAGGGGTTCGAACCCCCTATGGGACGCCACTTCTCCGGACAGCAAGTGCAGCAGCGAGACAAGCGGGAATAGCTCAGTGGTAGAGCATCGCCTTGCCAAGGCGAGGGTCGGGAGTTCGAATCTCCTTTCCCGCTCCAATGTTGCGGTAAGAGAGCCAAGGCTCGGGTCGTGATCTGGATCGCCAGCCCGGTCGAATCTCCTTTCCCGCTCCATCTTCCTAACGGAAGACGATGTGTCCCATTCGTCTAGTGGTCCAGGACACCGCCCTTTCACGGCGGGAACAGGGGTTCGAACCCCCTATGGGACGCCACCTCGCTCGCCGCACCACCGATAAAGCGGGAATAGCTCAGTGGTAGAGCATCGCCTTGCCAAGGCGAGGGTCGGGAGTTCGAATCTCCTTTCCCGCTCCAATCGGTCACCTGCAATCGGCCAAGGCTCGCGTCAGGAGCTGGGGCGCCAGCCCGGTCGAATCTCCTTCCCGTTCCAATCGGAACCTGCCCCCTATTTACTTCGATGTAGTCTGCCGTTGTGCAGGCCGTTCTGCGTGCCCGGCCCGCAGGAAATCGCCCATGGCTTGAACTCTGGCGGCCTCGTCCCCATATCGTCATGCCTTTGCGGCATGCCCGCACCGAACCCCGAACCGTTCCAAGGATTGCGCATGGCCGAACCGGCTCTGTCCATCCGTGGCCTGACCAAGGTCTACGGCAATGGCTTCCAGGCCCTGAAGGGCATCGATCTTGACGTCGCCGAAGGGGACTTCTTCGCGCTGCTGGGCCCCAACGGTGCCGGCAAGTCCACCACCCTGGGGGTAGTGTCGTCGCTGGTGCAGAAGAGCGCCGGTCGGGTGTCGATCTTCGGCATCGACATCGACCGCGACTTCGCCCGCGCCAAGTACCACCTCGGCGTGGTGCCCCAGGAGTTCAACTTCAACCAGTTCGAGAAGGTCATCGACATCGTGCTGGCCCAGGCCGGCTACTACGGCATGTCGCGGCGCCAGGCGCTGCCCCGCGCCGAGGAGCTGCTGCGTGACCTGGGGCTGTGGGACAAGCGCAACGGCAGCGCCCGGATGCTCTCCGGCGGCATGAAGCGCCGGCTGATGATCGCCCGGGCGCTGATGCATCGGCCGAAACTGCTGATCCTCGACGAGCCCACCGCCGGCGTTGACATCGAGCTTCGCCGCAGCATGTGGGAGTACATGCGCCGCATCAACCGCGAGGAGGGCACCACCATCATCCTCACCACCCACTACCTGGAGGAGGCGGAGAGCCTCTGCCGCAACGTGGCGATCATCAACCACGGCGAGATCATCCGTGACACCAGCGTGCGCGACCTGCTGATGGAGCTGGATACCGAGACCTTCCTGCTCGACCTGGCCCATCCCGTGGAGGCGGCCCCCGAGGTCGAGGGCTTCGAGGTCAGCCAGCCGGAGCCCGCCCAGCTGGCGGTGGTGGTGCATCGCGGCCAGCGCCTCAACGACGTCTTCGAGGCGCTCTCGGCCCGCGGCATCCAGGTGGTCTCCATGCGCAACCGCGCCAACCGCCTGGAGGAGATGTTCGTCTCCATGGTGGAGCAGGGCAACGAGGCCCTGGACAGGGCCGCCGACGACCAGGGCAAGGAGGCACGCGCATGAACCCTCGTCAGATCGCCATCGCCCTCTGGACCCTGGTGGTCAAGGAGATCAAGCGCTTCACGCGCATCTGGCCGCAGACCCTGCTGCCGCCGTCGATCACCATGACCATGTACTTCATCATCTTCGGCAACCTGATCGGCTCGCGCATCGGCGAGATGGACGGCTACAGCTACATGGACTTCATCGTCCCCGGGCTGATCATGATGGCGGTGATCACCAACAGCTACTCCAACGTCGCCTCCTCCTTCTTCTCCAACAAGTTCCAGCGCAGCGTGGAGGAGATGATGGTGTCGCCGATGCCGAGCTGGGTGATCCTCTCCGGCTTCGTGCTGGGCGGCATGGCCCGCGGCCTCGGCGTGGGGCTGATCGTCACCATCGTGTCGCTGTTCTTCACCCGCCTCGAGGTGGCCCACCCGGTGCTGACCCTGCTGGTGGTGGTGATGACCGCGGCGCTGTTCGCCATCGGCGGCTTCATCAACGCCCTGCTGGGCAAGAAGTTCGACGACATCTCCATCGTGCCGACCTTCATCCTGACGCCGCTGACCTACCTGGGCGGGGTCTTCTACTCCATCTCGCTGCTGCCGGCGTTCTGGCAGGGGGTGTCGATGCTCAACCCCATCCTCTACATGGTCAACGTCTTCCGTTACGGCTTCCTCGGCGTCTCGGACATTCCGGTGGGCTGGGCCCTGGCCGCCATCCTCGCCTTCATCGCGGTACTCTTCACCATCGCCCTGCGCATGCTGGAGCGTGGCCAGGGGATCCGCTCATGAGCCGGCGTCCCGAGACCCTCGCCGACGCTCCCCTGGGGCGTGAGTCCGCCTACCCCGAGCACTACGATCCCGGGCTGCTCTATCCCATCCCCCGCGCCGCCAACCGCGTGCCGCTGGGCATCGAGGAGGAGGCGCTGCCCTTCGTCGGCGAGGACGAGTGGCACGCCTTCGAGGTCAGCTGGCTCAACGCCCGCGGCAAGCCGGTGGTGGCCGTGGCGCGCTTCCGCCTGCCGGCGGCGTCGCCCAACCTGATCGAGTCCAAGTCCTGGAAGCTCTACCTCAACGGCTTCAACCAGAGCCGCTTCGCCAGCCGCCAGGCGGTCATCGAGACCCTGGAGCGCGACCTGTCGCGGGCCGCCGGGGCGACGGTGTCGGTGTCGCTCTTCGCGGTCGACGACGAGGCGCTCGCGCCGCGCCGGTTGCCCGGCGAGTGCCTGGACGACCTGGATATCGCCATCGACGACTACACCCCCAGCGCCGCGCACCTGCGTGTCGGCGACGAGGTGGTGGAGGAGACGCTCCACTCCCACCTGCTCAAGTCCAACTGCCCGGTCACCGGCCAGCCCGACTGGGGCAGCGTGCTGATCCGCTATCGCGGGCCGCGCCTCGACCGCGAGGGACTGCTGCGCTACCTGGTGGGCTACCGCCAGCACCAGGACTTCCACGAGCACTGCGTGGAGCATATCTTCATGGACCTGATGGCCCGCGCCCGACCCGAGCGGCTGCTGGTGCTGGCGCGTTACGTGCGCCGTGGCGGGCTCGACATCAGCCCCTGGCGCGCCACCCCGGGAGAGTCTCCGCCGACGCCGCTGCGCCTGGCCCGCCAGTAGCCCGTTGCCCTTTGTGGGAGCGCAGATTCTGCGCGATGGCGCCGACAGGCGCCCTGCTGGGGAACGCAGATTCTGCCGCTTCGACGATGGCATCGATAAGCGCTCTGATACCACCGCTATCGCCGATAAATCGGGCTCCCACAATAGGCAGTCTCTATCTGCGATAGCCCTTCAGTAGCGCGGGACGAGGACAGGCGGCCGGGGCGGCTGGTAGAGTGACGCCAATAAATATCGCGAGATGACCACCAGGGAGAGACCGATGGATGCGATGACGCTGCTGCACGAGCGCAGCTCCATGGGCAAGCTGATGGGGCCGCCGCCGAGCCCCGAGGAGCTCGAGGCCATCTATCGGGCGGCGCTGCGGGCGCCGGACCACAAGGAGCTGCGCCCCTGGCGCTTCATCGAGTTCTCCGGCGAGGGCCGCGAGCGCCTGGGCGAGCTGTTCGCCGAGGCGGACTACCGCGAGGACCCCCACGTCGGCGACGCCGCTCTGGATGCCGCGCGCAAGAAACCCCTACGCGCCCCCATGGTGATCGCGGTGATCGCCAGGGTCACCCCGGACGTGCCCAAGGTGCCGAAGATGGAGCAGGTGATCTCCGCCGGCTGCGCCGCCCACGCCATCCTGCTCGCCGCCCACGCCCTGGGCCTCGGTGCCATGTGGCGCAGCGGCAAGTACGCCTTCGACCCGGTGGTGCGCAAGGGGCTGGGCCTCGAGGAGGAGGACGAGGTGGTCGCCTTCATCTATCTGGGCCGTCTCGGCGGGCGCCACAAGCCGCTGCCGGAACACGATATCGGTGCCTTCGTGGAGCGCTGGCGCTGAGATGCGCGAGGTCGGCGTTCCCCACCCGCGCCTCCCGCTGCCGTCCCCCGGCGGCGAGGATGACCCCACGGCCTTCCTGACCTGGCTCGGCGAGGCGATCCCCATGGTGGCGCATCTCGGCATCCGCGAGATGCACCGCGACGGCGACGTCCTCCACTGGTCGCTGGCCCTCACTCCCAGCCTCAATGACAAGGGTACCGGTTTCGGCGGCGCCCTGGCCGCCCAGACCACCCTGCTGGGATGGTGTTGGACCACCCTCTGGCTGCGCCGTCGCGGACTCTCCCGCGACGTCGTCGTGGCCGAGGCGACCCAGCGCTTCCTCGCCCCGGTGACCGGCGACTATCGCCTGGTGTGCCTTGCCGAGGAGGCCGCGGGGCCCGAACGCCTCGCCGCCCGCCTGGCCGACAAGGGGCGCGGGCGCATCCGTCTGGTTCAGCGCCTGTGGTGCGGCGATACCCTCTGCCTGGAGGCGCGCGGCGACTACGCGGTGCTCCCCGCCTCGCCCTGACGATGGACGGCGGGGTGAGCCCCGTCAGCTCAGGATCAGGCGGTCGCGGTCGCCCTCCTCGGCGCGCTGCAGGGCGCTCTCCAGAGGCTCACCTGGCTTGGCCAGGCAGGAGGCCCCACTGCTCGACGATGCGCTGTGTACTGGAAGCCGAACCAGGCCAGCAGCGAGGTGCCCAGCATCAGCGCCGCCGCCAGCAGGAAGCGCAGTTTCAGGCTCACGGCGTTCTCCTTCGTTCCCCACCCGCGCGGGCATGGCGGCGACTCGGCATGTCCACAGCACCTGTTCCGGCGTCAGCGGTATCCTGCGCAGTGCGGCGCGTTGTCAGCGCCGGGTGGGCGAAGGGGGCAGGCTCTCCTCGCTCGGGGTCTCGTGCCCCGCGCTGCCGTCGAGCAGGAAGTCGACCGCAGCGGGTGGGGCGCAGCGCCAGCCGGCCAGTCGGGCCTGGTCACGCAGCAGGGCCAGGAAGGCGTCGTGGTCGAGGCGGTCATGGACGCTGGGCCAGCGGCAGCGGAGGAAGAAGTGGGCCACGCAGAAGGCGAGCGCCTCGCGTACCTCCACGTCGGCGGTGTCGCGATAGGCGGCCAGGCGGATGCGCGCCGTGGGGTAGAGGGTCAGCAGCGCCCGGGCCTCCTCGTCGCCGATCAGCAGGCCGCTGATCGCGCTCATGAAGGCGGCGGCAGCCTCGATCAGCAGCGCCTCGGGTTCGAGGTCGCGCAGCTCGTAATGGAAGCACGCCGTCTCGCGCCGCAGGCGCAGGCGGAAGGCGGCATCGTTGCCGCCGGCGAGTTCGGCCAGGCTGGCCAGGGTGCAGGATATGACGCGGGGTATCCACATGCATGGGCGTTGCTCCCTCAGCGCTCCTCGAGAATGGCGTGCAGCCCCTCCAGGGACAGCAGGGTCAGTTCGCGGTTGGCCACCTGCACCAGCCCCTGGCGCTGGAAGCGCCCCAGCACCCGGCTTACCGTCTCCAGGGCCAGGCCCAGGTGGCTGCCGATGTCGCCGCGTGACATGGCCAGCTGGAAGCGGTAGCGGCTGCAGCCGCGCTGATGGAAGCGCTCGGAGAGGCCCAGCAGGAAACCGGCCAGGCGCTGCTCGGCGGTACGCCCCGAGAGCAGGCAGAGCTGACGCTGCTCGCTGCGCAGTTCGCGGCTCATGTGGCGCAGCAGCGATTCGTTGAGGGAAGTGCTGTGCTGGCACAGCTCGCGCAATCGGGCGTAGGGCAGGGCGCAGACGAAGGCGGTCTCCAGGGCGACCACCGAGGCCGGGCAGGTGCGCTCGCCGATCGCCTCGAGCCCCACCGCCTCCCCGGGCAGGTAGAAGCCCACCACGTGCTCGGCCTCGTGACCGATGGGGCGCGCCACCTGCTTGAGGCTGCCGCTGCGGACTAGGTAGAGGGTGTCGAAGGGCTCGCCCTGGGTCACCAGCGCCTGGCCGCGCTTGAGCGGGCGGGGCTGGTCGAGCAGGGCATCCAGGCTCGCCTGCGTCTCCTCGGGCAGGTCGTGGGTCAGGCACACGCCGTGCAGGCTGCAGGCGTCACAGTGGGTCCCTGGCGTCCGGGTGCCGGGAACCTGTTCGCTGGCGGTCATCTTTCATCCTTGGAGGTTGCCGTTCAAACCTTGACTCGGGTCAGCCTAGTCCACCGAAGCGAAATTTAATAGGCGGATGCCATGAAGCGCGTCCAGGCCGGGGCCTCACCCGTCAGAGCGTGGGGCGGCCGGGAGGAGGGGCATCGCTATCCCCCTTGCGGGCCCGCTTGCGCGTATACATCTCGGCGTCCGAGAGCTGCAGCAGCGTCATGGCATCGGTATCGCTCGGCGTCGAGGTGATCACGCCGACGCTCGCCCCAGGATACGAGAGGGACACGCCGCAGACCCGGAACTCGCCGGCGGTCAGCGCCTCCAGCGCCGCCTTGAGGGCTTGGCGCTCGGCCTCGGGGTGCTCGCCGGCACGGCGCACGACCACGAACTCGTCGCCGCCGAAGCGCGCCACCAGGTCGTCCCCCCGACAGCCACTCACCAGGCGGCGGGCCAGCTCGATCAGGAAACGGTCCCCCGCATCGTGGCCATGGGTGTCGTTGATCGCCTTGAAGCCGTCGAGGTCGATGAAGGCCATGTGCAGGCGCTCTCCGGCGTGCGCGGCCTCGACGAGGCGCCGGGTCAGCGCCTGGAGCAGGGCGCGGCGGTTGGCGATGCCGGTCAGCGGGTCGGTGTTTGCGTGCTGGGCGAGGGTACGGTTCTCGCTGACCAGCTGGCGCAGCAGGCGCTCGCTATCCACGTAGCGGGCGATCAGCTCGGCGAAGGTGTCCAGCGTCTCCATCGCCTCCGCCGACACCTCGATGGCCTCATCGCTGGCCGCGCACAGGGTGCCCAGCAGCGTCTCGTCGCCCAGACGGATCGGTTGGCTGAGGTAGGTCTTGAGGCCCAGCGCCCGGGCCGCCTCGGAATCGCCCCAGCAGCTCGCCACGTCGGGGGTGTAGCGCCGCCCCTCGAGGATCGCCCGGCGGCAGAGGGTATCCTCCCAGGGTACCGACAGCCCTTCGGGCAGCTGCAGGCTGCCGCTGTTGCGGGCATAGACCACGCGCTGCACGCCACCGGCCTCGTCGATCAGGGTGAAGTAGGTGGATTGCAGCCCGGTTACTCTCTCCAGCAGGCGCAACAGCGGGCGAATCACCGCCTCCAGTCGCGCACCGAACACCGGGGCCTGCAGCAGACTCTGCGGATCGGTTGTTTCGTTCATGTCGGTTCCTGCGCATCGTCGAGTGCCTGTTCCAGCCATTGCGCGGCGAAGGCCTCTGCCGGCAGCGGACGGCCGAAGAGGTAGCCCTGGGCCTCGTCGCAGCCCATCTCGGCGAGCGCCGCGACCTGCTCGGCGGACTCGACCCCTTCCGCCACGGTCTTCATGCCCAGCGCCTGGGCCATGGCGATGATGGTCTCGACGATGGTGCGGTCGTGATGGTTTGCCAGCATATGCCGGACGAAGGACATGTCGATCTTGAGCGCCTGGGCCGAGAAGCGGCGCAGGTAGGCCAGCGACGAGTAGCCGGTGCCGAAGTCGTCGATGGCCAGGCTGAAGCCCGCCTTGCGCAGCGCCCGGGTGATGGTCACCGCCTGCTCGGGGTCGCGCATGAAGTCGCTCTCGGTGAGCTCCAGGGCGATGGCAGTGGCGGAGAGCCCGGCGGTCAGGCGTCGGATATGCTCGGCCAGGTGAGGGTCGGCGAACTGCTGGGCCGAGATGTTGAGCGAGAGCCTGCCCGGCAGCATCAGACCCTGTTCGCCCCAGGCCAGCAGCTGGCGGGTGGCCTGCTCCAGCACGCGGTCTCCCAGCGGGCGAATCAGGCCACGCTCCTCGGCCAGGGGAATGAACTCGCCGGGGCTGACCCAGCCCCATTCGGCATCCTGCCAGCGGCACAGCGCCTCAGCACCCGTCAGTTCCCCCGTACGCAGGTCGATCTGGGGCTGGTAGTGCAACGCCAGGCGGTCCTCGCGGATCGCCTCGCCGAGGCGCTCGGTCATCTGCTGGCGGCGTTCCAGGGCCTGGTGCATGGAGGCGCTGAACGGGCAGACGCCGTCATCCTCGCGTTTGGCGTGATAGAGCGCGATGCTGGCCGCCTTGAACAGCTCCCCCGGCGTTCGCGCATCGCGCGGATAGCCTGCCAGGCCGATGGAGACCCGCAGCGAGAAGGCGTGGTGCTCCAGATAGATGGGACGGGCGATGACTCCGCGCATGCGGGCCACGCACTCTTCGATGCGCTGCGGGCTGGCGTCGGGAACCAGCAGGGCGAACTCGTCGCCGGAGAGCCGCGCCAGTGCCTCGCCCGGCGCCAGCGAGCGCTGCAGGCGTCCGGCCAGCGTGGCCAGCAGGTTGTCGCCCAGCTGGTGACCGTGGAGGTCGTTGATCTCCTTGAAGCGCCGAATGTCCAGCAGCAGTAGGCCCAGCGGCTTCAGGTCGCGCTCGGCGGCGTCGCGCATCGCTGCCAGGTCCTCCATGAAGCGTACCCGGTTGGCGAGCCCGGTGGTGCCGTCGAAATAGGCGAGCTGGCGCATGCGCCGGTGATCCTGGCGGCGCTCCACCTCGGCGGCGGCGCCGCTGGAGAGGATGCGCAGCACCGCGGAGGCGAAGCCGTTGGTCTCCGGCGGTTTCCGGTAGAGCACCACGATGATGCCCACCGGTTCGCCCTGGGTATTGTCCAGGCGTCGGCCGATCCAGGCCGCCTGCGGCTCGGCCAGGCCCGGCCAGAGCAGCGGCGGATCCGCCTGCTCGGCACACTCCGGCGTCGTCATCAGCGCCGCGAAGGGCGAGGTCGACAGGTCGAAAGCGTGCTCCTCCAGGCGCTCGCCATCCCCCACCGCGCTGACGGTGGTGAGGTGGCATGGCGCCACCGGGGCCTCTTGCTGCCATGCGGCACCCTGTTGGGTGAAGGTGGCGATGAAGCCCGCATCGGCCTCGAGGATCTCCACCAGGTGGCGTACCAGCTGATGGAAGTAGCCGTCGCCGATGCGCGTGGTGATCGCCGCGGCCACCCGCGCCACGGCATCCTGCACCCGCTGCGCCTCGTGCTGCTCGGTGATGTCGCTGATGAAGCCCTCCAGGACCTTCACCTCACCTTTGGCGTCGTAGAGCGCCTGACCCTGCTCCAGCATCCAGCGCCACTGCCCGTCGGCGGTGCGCAGCCGGTAGACCACCCGAAAGGGGCTGCGCGTGGCGACGCCTTCCTCGACGGCGGTATCCACCCGGGCACGGTCCAGCGGATGGATCAGCGCCGCATAGCTCACCTCGCGGTTGTGCAGCAGCGCCTCGGGCCGGTAGCCGGTCAGGGCCTCGGCGCCCTGGCTGACCACCAGCATGGTCCAGTCGGTATCGTTCAGGCAACGGTAGGCCATGCCGGGCAGGTGGTTGAGCAGCGTCTCGAGGCGGCGCTCGCTCTCGCGGGCCACTGCCTCGCTCCTCTGCAGCGCCCGGCTGGCCTGGCTGCGCTCGATCTGGGCGCTCGCCTGGGCCGCGGCGATATGCAGGATCTCGGACTCCAGGCCCGCCAGCTGCATGGGGCGGTTGTTGAGCACCGCCAGCAGGCCCAGCGGTCGGCCGTCCAGGGCGTAGAGGGGCAGGCCCAGGTAGCTCTCCGCCCCGAGCCGTTGCAGCAACTCGTCGTCGGGGAAGCGCCGCTGCACGCCTGCGGGATAGAGGCAGACCTCCCGACCCGCCACCGTCTCGCAGGGCGTGCCGGCCAGGTCGTAGCTGAGGTTGGGGGCCGGCTCACCCCGCGACCACACCGCCAGGGTATGCGCGCGATGGTCGTCGCCGACCCGGGCCACCAGCACATGGTCCACGTCGAGGATCTCCGCCAGCTTCGCCACCAGGGTGGCGAAGAAGGTCTCGCCGGTGGCGCGGCTCATCCCGTCTGCCAGCAGCCGGAAGGCGGCTTCGGCGCTCACGCGGGCTTGCATCGCTTCATCCTTGTTCGAATGACTCTCCGGGCACACGCTACCATACCATTTCGGCACAGGGCGTAAGGTGAAGCTTACTTCGCCTCCACAGCGTCCGGTGGCGGGATAGGGCGGCGTCCGATTGATGCCAGGGCTGTCTTGCCTACCTGCCGGGTCCGGTGTGATCTTGGTGGCGCTCTACACCATCGTGCCACTGGTCTTCGATGTCTCGTTCTGATCCAGCCATGGTCTTCCCGCCCCAATTTTGATGAGATAGCCGCCTGTCACCATGGCCGCCTGCGGCGGCCGTGCTCATCGCCAAGGGAACCGCAGCACATGATCCTCACCCTCAACCAACTGGAGCGGCACCTCTTCAAGGCCGCCGACATCCTGCGCGGGCGCATGGACGCCTCGGAGTTCAAGGAGTACATCTTCGGCATGCTCTTCCTGAAGCGCTGCTCGGACGTCTTCGAACAGCGCCAGGAGGAGGTGAGGGCGCAGCTCGCCCAGGCCGGCAAGAGCGAGATCGACATCGCTCAGGTGATCGAGATGCCGAGCTGGTACAAGGCCACCTTCTACGTGCCGCCGCAGTCGCGCTGGCAGCACCTGCTGAAGGAGGCCCACCAGAGCGTCGGCAGCGCGCTCAACAAGGCGCTGGCCGGCCTGGAGGAGCACAATCCTAGCCTCGCCGGGGTACTCGAGCATATCGACTTCACCCGCAAGGTGGGCTCCACCACCCTGCCGGACAAGAAGCTCCGCGAGCTGATCGTCCACTTCAGCGCGTACCGGCTGCGCAACGAGGACTTCGAGTTCCCCGACCTGCTCGGCGCCGCCTATGAGTACCTGATCCGCGACTTCGCCGACTCCGCCGGCAAGAAGGGCGGTGAGTTCTACACTCCGCGCCCGGTGGTGCGCATGATGGTGCGGCTGATGGCCCCGGAGGAGGGCCACAGCGTCTACGACCCCTGCATGGGCTCCGGCGGCATGCTGATCCATGCCAAGGAGTACCTGGAGGAGCAGGGCGGCGACCCGCGCAAGCTCAATCTCTTCGGCCAGGAGGCCTCCGGCTCGGTGTGGGCCATCGCTAAGATGAACATGCTGCTGCACGGGGTGAGCAGCGCCGACCTGCGCAACGACGACACCCTCACCGACCCGCAGCACGTCGAGGGTGGCGAGCTGGTGCGCTTCGACCGCATCCTCACCAACCCGCCGTTCTCCATCGGCTACACGCCGAGCCAGCACTTCCCCGAACGCTTCCACTACGGCAGCGTGCCGGAGGGCGCCAAGAAGGCCGACCTGATGTTCCTGCAGCATATGGTCGCCTGCCTCAAGTCCGACGGTCGGCTGGCCACCGTCATGCCCCACGGCGTGCTGTTCCGCGGCGGCGACGAGAAGCGCATTCGCGCCGGCATGCTGGAGGACGACCTGGTGGAGGCGGTGATCGGACTGGCCCCCAACCTCTTCTACGGCACCGGCATCCCGGCGAGCATCCTGGTGCTGCGCGCCAAGGGCGCCAAGCCCGAGGAGCGCCAGGGCAAGGTGCTGTTCATCAACGCCGACCGCGAGTTCTTCGAAGGCCGCGCCCAGAACCACCTGCTGCCGGAGCACATCGAGAAGATCGCCAGCACCTATGACGCCTTCGAGGACGTGCCCGGCTTCGCCCGGGTGGTGCCCCTCGCGGAGCTGCGCGACAACGACTACAACCTCAACATCCGCCGCTACGCCGACAACACCCCGCCGCCGGAGCCCCAGGACGTGCGCGCCCACCTCAAGGGCGGCGTGCCGCTGGCCGAGATCGACGCCAAACGCCCGCTGTTCGACGCCCAGGGCCTCGACCCCATGGCGCTCTTTACCCCCAGGGCGAGCGACCCCGACTATGTGGACTTCGCCGAGCCCCTGAGCGAGAAGCGCGACCTCAAGCCCGCCATCGAGATGGATGCCGGCCTGCAGCAGAAGGAGGCCAGTGTGATGGCCGCCTTCGAGACTTGGTGGGGCGAGCACGGGGGAAGCATCACCGGCCTATCCGGCAACGGCGGCCGCCTCACCCAACTGCGCGACGAGCTGCTCAGCAGCTTCTCGGAGGCGCTGGAGCCCACCGCCATGCTCGACCGCTTCGCGGTGCGCGGCATCATCGCCGGCTTCTGGTTCGACAACAAGAACGAATTCCGAACCCTGCAGGCCCGCGGCTGCCTGGGCGTGGTGGACGCCTGGCGCACCAGTATCGTGAGCCTCTTGGAGGACGAGCAGAGCAAGGCCAACCCGCTGGATCACCGCCTGGTGCATTTCCTGCTGGAAGACTACGTGGCCGAGCTGGAGGAGCTGGCCGCCCGCAAGGCCGAGCTGGACGCCCAGATCAAGGCCGCCGAGGCCAAGCCCGAGAGTGACGACACTGAGGAGGCCGACTCCGATAACGGCGAGGATGACGACGCGCCCAGCGAAGAGGAGATCAAGGCCTGGAAGAAGGAGCGCACCCAGGTGCGTAAACAGCACAAGGCCAAGATCGCCAGCTTCGAGACCCATCTCAACGCCGCCGTGGACGCTCTGGACGAACCCGCCGCCGCCGAGCTGGTGGGCACCATTCTGCACAACGACCTCAAGGGCATCCTCGACCGCCATATTCGCCAGCAGCGCCAGCGGGTGATCGCCGCCTTCGAGACCTGGTGGGACAAGTACCGGGTGACACTGGCCGATATCGAGGCCGAACGGGATGCCGCCGCCAAGGAGCTGCAGGGGTATCTGGAGGGGCTGGGGTATGTTTGAGTGGACCTATCGGCGAATCCGAGACCTTCTGGAGACCAGCTATGCGGGTGAGTGGGGAGCGCCTCCTTCACCGGGTAATGCACGTGTGCTTCGGGCGACAGATATTGATTCCGACGGACGAATCAATGGTCAGGGTGCTCTGAGACAGATCTCGCCAGCCATTGTCCAGACGAAGCACTTACAGCGAGGCGACATCATGTTGGAGGCCTCTGGCGGTAGTCCAGAGAAGCCAGTGGGGCGAGTCGCGTTTTTTTTTGATGAGAGTGGTGAGCTGCCTTTTCTCACCTCGAACTTCTATAAAGCCCTCCGTCCGGCCAGTGATGTAGAGCCTAGATTTCTCCATTGGGCTTTGCTTCGATTTTATCGGCAGCCAGATATTCTGCAGTTCCAGCAGCAAACCACGGGCATTATCAATCTGAAGTTTCAGGATTACCTTGATGCAAAGATCTATGCTCCTGTCGCTCTAAATGAGCAAAAGCTCATCGCCCGCATCCTTGACACCCTCGACACCCAGATCCAGACGACCGAGGCGCTGATCGCCAAGCTGGAGAAGGTCAAGGAGGGCCTGCTCCATGACCTGCTGACCCGCGGCATCGACGAGAATGGCCAGCTCCGCCCCAGCCCCGAGCAGGCACCGGAGCTCTACAAGGAGTCGCCGCTAGGGTTGATTCCTAGGGAGTGGGAGGTCCGGCCTCTCAAATCCCGCGCGTCATCAGAAATCACTTATGGAATAGTTCAGGCTGGTCCACACATAGAAGGAGGAGTCCCGTACATACGCACTGGCGATATGTCTGGCGACCGTCTTGAAGGAAAAGGCCTGCTCTGCACATCTCGGCAAGTCGCTGATCAATACAAAAGATCCGAGGTTATGGGTGGCGATTTGGTGATTTCAATTAGAGCCACTGTCGGGAAAGTCCTTCCGGTGCCTGAAAGCCTTTCAGGAGCAAATTTAACGCAAGGCACTGCCAAGATATCACCATCCTCTGATACTGACCGGGATTACCTTCTGTGGGCGATACGAAGTGAGGCCGTGAAAAACGCTATCGATTTGGAAGTTAAAGGCTCGACTTTCAAGGAGATAACTCTCGCAGCACTCCGGGAAATCCCGGTCTCAGCGCCAGCCAACCTCATCGAGCAAAGAAAAATAGGTGAGTCGCTAGTTGGTATAGATGGCGTTATTCGCAGGGAGAGTGACGCATTGATGAAGCTTAAAGCACACAAAGCAGGCCTGATGGACGACCTCCTCGCCGGCCGCGTCCGCGTAACCCCTCTTCTCGAAAAGGCCCAGGCCATCACCCCGGCTTAGACCGGGGTTCTCACAACAACATCAGGACCACATCGCACAGGGAACTGCCATGGCCACCGACCTCTCGCGCAGCCTGAACCCTCGGAAGGCACTGATCTTCCGCATCACGCACCGCGACAACCTGCCGTGGCTGTTGGCGAATGGGCTTTACTGCCGGTCGGCCGCGGAACAGGACCCCGGATTCGTGACGATAGGCAATCGCGAGTTGATAGGACGACGAGCGACCCGCGGGGTGCCCATGCCGTCTGGTGGCACGCTCAGCGACTATATCCCCTTCTACTTCACGCCGGCTTCGCCCATGTTGCTCAACATCGAGACCGGCCGCGGTGTGCCCACTCAGCGAAAGGAAGACATCCTGGTGCTGGTCTGCTCACTGCTGGGCATTGGCACGTATACTGATGAGGTGCAAGCTACCGTCGAGCCGCAGGTAGCGGCACACCAGCTTCCGTTGAAGGTGGTGACACGACCCAACTGGTTCTTCCGATGATTGAATACACCCGTGGCAACCTCCTCGAGGCCGACGTCGAGGCGCTGGTCAACACCGTCAACACCGTGGGCGTGATGGGCAAGGGCATCGCCCTGATGTTCAAGGAGGCCTTCCCCGAGAACTTCGCCGCCTACGAGGCCGCCTGCAAGGGTCAGGAGGTGGTGACTGGCCGCATGTTCGTCACCGAGCGGGATGCCCTGCTGGGGCCGCGCTGGATCATCAACTTCCCCACCAAGCAGCACTGGCGCGCCAGGACGCGCATGGAGTGGATCGAGTCCGGGCTGGAGGACCTCCAGCGAGTGATCCGAGAGCGGGGTATTCGCTCCATCGCCCTGCCGCCGCTGGGCTGCGGCAACGGGGGGCTCGACTGGGGCAGGGTGCGCCCGCGCATAGAGGCCGCGCTAGCCCGGATTTCTCATAGT
>NZ_AXCA01000091.1:0-286 GCF_000475415.1 Halomonas sp. PBN3
TTCCCAGTAGTCCGCCGCCACCGCCAGCCAGGTATCTCGATCAGCCGTGGCCGAGCCACGCGGGTTCCATTTGACGACATAGTCGAGCCGGCGCCCCTCGTCGGCAAAGACCTGGCGTTGCTGTTCGAGAAGCGCCAGGTGCGCCTGGCTGTCGAAGCCGCTGTCCTCGCGTAACAGGATCGGTTGCTTGGTCAAGCATTGGGCGCGAGGCAGTACCCGCTCCAGGAAGGCGTTGCTCTCCTTCATGGTGTGCTGCTTGCCAGGCCGCAGTTCCAGACCCAGGCAC
>NZ_AXCA01000092.1:0-2267 GCF_000475415.1 Halomonas sp. PBN3
GCATGTCGCGCTTTTTGGTCACCATGACTGACATGCAGCAGGTCCGCCAGCTGGCGGATGCGGTGCTCCTCCAGGTGGTGCTGCTCGCCATCGGCCAGCGCCAGGGACCACATCATCTGCACCAGCTCCACGCGCCGGTTATAGGCATAGTGCTCGCGGATCAGCGAGACGAACTGGTAGTGGTCGACGGCGTCGTCGACCTCCTCCCGGGCCAGCGTCATCAGCTCGTCGATGGCCGCATCGCCGAGCGCAAGATGCTCACGCAGCAATTGCCGCAGGGCCGTGAGTTCGTCATCGGTCACCTCGTAGTCGGCACGCATCACCTCGCAGAGCAGCGCCGCCGCGGCGAGCTCCAGGCTCGGCGTCTCGCGGCCGGCGCCGGCCTCTCCCTCCGACAGCGTCTCCTGGAAGAACCGCTGGATAGTGGCTAGCACGGGCGTCTCCTTGTCATTCGCTAAGGCTGGGACCCGCCAGCCGTCCTGGGGTTCGCCAACCCTTTGGGGTCAGACCCCTCAATCCACTTAGGGGTCTGACCCCAAGGGGGACTTAGTCACGGCAGCGCCAGCGCGCTAACAGGGAGAGCAGCGCCAGGCCCAGCAGCACTGCCGCCGTCCAGCCCACCACGTCGACGACCTGGGCAAATGATGCCGGAGCTTCCACTGGGCGGTGCTGAAGACCGAACATCACGATACGCCCGAGGGCATAGAGCATCAGTGCCAGGCTGGCCAGGGGTAACAGGGAGTGACGCGCCGCCAGCCATCGCGTAAGTGCCCAGGGCACGCTGGGCGTCTTGGCCGACTGACGGGCGGTCGTCTTGCGCGGGGTCGCCGCCTTGCTGGCGGCCGGCTTCCTCGCCGCAGGCTTGCGGGCACGCGGCTTGACCTTCGACTTGCCCGTCGCGGGGCCGCCGCCAAGCCAACGCAGGGCAGCACGGCCCAGGCGCCACAGCGCCCAGCCCAGGGTGAAGCTGACCGAGAGCGCGAGGCCGCCCATCACCAGTACATAGGCCATTGGCGATCCTTGTCGATGTTTAAACCCGATATTGTGCCACAGCGGACAGCGACGGCTCGCTACCCTACTTCTGGTGGTGCTTGTGGGCGCGACTCATCAGGTAGAGCGCCGCGGCTAACGCCAGGACGGAGAGCGCCAGGTAGATGGCGTCCAACGGTGTGGCGAAGGTGATGTCCACCACCGCGCGGAAGAACTCGATGATCACCGCGAGGATCACCACCCGCGCGATCTTGTCCTTGAGCTCGTCGAAGGAACTGACGTTGAAGGGGTTGGAGGCGGGATGCGACTCCGCGGGCTCGATGGGTGAGACGAACAACCGGTAGACGCCGAGGCCGAAGATCAGCAGCACGATGGCCACCAGATAGATGTCCACCGCCATCACCACGCTGGGCACCACCGTCTCGTGGATGTCAGGCTGGCCGCCGACCAGGTAGTAGGTAGCGGCGGTCACCGTAAGCTTGAGGATATCCATGGTGCCGATGATGAACAGCACCAACGCCCCCAGCAGGCTCGGCACCACCGCCAGCATCACCAGCAGGCGGCTGTTCCAAAGGAAACGCTCGAAGTGACGCTCGTAGCGGCCGCTCTTGGCCTGCGGCGGCGTCTCGTCCCGAGGTTCCTGAGGGGTATTGGAGGGGGTGGTCATGGTGGCTCCTGCGATGAAGTGTCGGCGCCCACTATACCACCCGCTACCCCCTTGGAGAGATAGCCCGGCGGCGCTGGCCCGGTAGAATAAGCGACAATCGTTCTCGCCACGGAGGGCGCCATGACCGCTACCTTACTACTCTTGCACCTGCTCGGCGCCACCGTCTGGACCGGCGGGCATCTGGTGCTGGCCTTCACCATCCTGCCGCGGGTGCTGAAGGGGCGTGACGTCGCCGCGCTTGAGTGGTTCGAACAGGGCTACGAGCGGATTGGCATGCCGGCGCTGGGGGTACAGATCGTCACTGGCCTGTGGCTCGCCTGGCAGAAGGTGCCGTCGCTGGCGCTGTGGTTCGACCCGGCCGCCGGCCCCATCGCCCAGCTGATCCGCGTGAAGCTTCTCCTTTTGCTGCTCACCGCCCTGGTCGCCGCCCATGCGCGCTTCCAGGTCATCCCCCGGCTCTCCCCCGCCACCCTGCCGTTGATGGGCTGGCATATCGCCGCGGTCACCCTACTCTCGGTGGCCTTCGTGGCCACCGGGCTATCCTTCAGATTGACGTCCTCCCCTCCCTCAGCTTCTTGGGAAGCTGCCGCCTGCGGCGGGAAGGAAGGGG
>NZ_AXCA01000093.1:0-5240 GCF_000475415.1 Halomonas sp. PBN3
GGGACCGGCGGGCCGAATAGGCAAGCCGCACCAGGGGCAAACGTGCTATCGTCTCGACCATCGACACGGCCGGTGATCACAAGGAGAACGCCATGTCCTCTTCCGAAATCCAGAAGACACGCGTCATCAACGAGTTGCGTGGCTTCATCAAGAAGCTGCTGCAGGACCCGAAGATCCTCGAGCAGTCCCTCGAGGTAGCGCGCCGCCACCTGCCGGAGGGCAGCTCCTCCGCGGTGATGGCACGCATCGCCAACGAGATCTCCGACACCACCAGCGTGCATATCCCGGAGGATCCCGCCGAGCACTCCGAGGCCGACAAGCTGTTCCTGGAGCTGCTGCGCGAGGTGGTCAACGAGGAGCAGGCACTCTACTGACACGCCTCCACCCCGGAGACCATGACGCCCGGCCCCGGCCGGGCGTCGTCGTGTGTGCGAGAACCGGCTCTGGTACAATGACAAGCCATTATTTTGACTAGAGTTATACAAATTCTCGCCTCATGTACTATCTGCTCAAGCTGTTCCCCGAGATCACCATCAAGTCGCGCTCCGTGCGCCGTCACATGACCCACTGCCTGACCGCCAACGTGCGCAACACCCTGAAGCCGCTGGATGCGCGCATCGGGGTGCGCGAGGCGTGGGACCTGCTCAGGGTTACCCTGCCCGAGCCGGCCGCCCCGGGCCTCGCCGAGGAGGTGGAGGCACGCCTGGTACGTCTCCCCGGCATCCAGGAGGTGCAGGAGGTACGCGAGGTGGACTTCGCGACCCTCGAGGAGATCGCCGAGTCGGTGGTGCCGCGCTGGCGGGAGCGGATCGCCGGGCGGCGCTTCCGGGTCTCGGCCAAGCGCCGGGGTAGTCACGCCTTCACCTCCGCCGACATGGAGCGCCACCTGGGGGCGGCGCTGCTGGCGGCGGCACCCGACGCCCGGGTCGACCTGACCCGCCCCGAGGTGGACGTCACGGTGGAGGTGGCCGAGCGCCGCCTGCGCCTGATCGACCGCCGCCTGCCCGGCCTGGGCGGCTATCCGCTGGGCCTCCAGGGGCAGGCCATGGCGCTGATCTCCGGCGGCTACGACTCCCCGGTGGCGGCCTGGCGCATGATCCGCCGCGGCATCAAGACGCACTTCCTGTTCTTCAACCTCGGCGGCCCGGAGCATGAGCGCGGCGTACGCGAGGTCACCCACCACCTGTGGCAGCGCTACAGCCTCTCGCACCGGGTCAACTTCATCTCGGTGCCCTTCGAGCCAGTGGTCGGCGAGATCCTGCGCCAGGTGCCGGACGGCATGATGGGCGTGGTGCTCAAGCGCATGATGGTACGCGCCGCCTCGCGCATCGCGCGCCGCCATCGGGTGCCGGCGCTGGTCACCGGCGATGCCATCGCCCAGGTCTCGAGCCAGACGCTGACCAACCTCTCGCTCATCGACGACGCCAGCGATCTGCCGCTGCTGCGCCCGCTGCTGACCGAGGACAAGCAGGCGATCATCGCCCAGGCGCGCGAGATCGACACCGCCCGGTTCGCCGAGAACATGCCGGAGTACTGCGGCGTGATCTCGCGGCGCCCCAACACCCGTGCCCGCCGCGACCAGATCGCCGAGGCGGAGGCCGGGTTCGACTTCACCGTGCTGGATGCCGCCATCGAGGCCGCCGAGGTCACCCGCAGCGACCGGCTCGCCGAGCCCGAGCCCGCCCCTCGGCCGGACGCGGCACTGGCCGAGGCCGGCGCCGGCGACGCGGTCAGCGTGATCGACATCAGGGCACCGGCGGAGCGCGAGGCGGCGCCGCTCCGCCTCACCGCCGGTCGCTGCCTCGAGATCCCCTTCTACGAGCTCCAGCAGCGCGCCCCCGAGCTGCCCGACGACCGCCGCTACTTCCTCTACTGTGACCAGGGGGTGATGAGCCGCATGCAGGCGCTCCACCTGCACGACCGTGGCCTGACCCACTTCGGCGTCTACCAGGCGTCCTGAGTCCGTTGAATTCGCCGCCGCAGGAGCCGCGCAAGCGTCTACGCTAGAGGGAAAGCTACCTTTCGTTACAGAAGGGTCACCTCGGGAGCGAAGACCATGGGCAGGCACCGCCATCCGCCACCCCCGCGGGCCCCCGGCAGCGGCGAGGTCCTGCTCGACCCGGCATGGCCACGGACGCCCCGGGTACCCGATACGCTCGCGGCCAAGCCCCGCCGGCGTCGCCGCTGGCCCTGGCTGCTGCTGATCCTGATGCTTGCCGCCGGCGCCGTGGCCGGCCTGGTGGTGGCCGAGGTGCGCTCCTCCGAATGGCAGTCCCGCGAACTCTCCCGCTACGCCGCGGGGCTCACCTATACCCTGGCCCCCGGTCCCAGCGACCGCTGGCAACCGCCACACCACGGCCCCTTCGATGAACGACTGGGCTACACGCGGCTGCCCGACTTCCAGCGCCGCCTGCTGCAGCGCGACTTCACGGTCGAGGCCCAGGCGCGTCTCTCGCCGGCGATGATGCGCTACGTGGCGCGCGGCTTCTTCCCGCCCTACCAGGAGAAGACCCGGGCCGGTCTGGATCTCGAAAGCTGCAGCGGCGCGCCCCTCTACCGCTTCCGCCAGCCGGGCCACCACTACGCCGACTTCGACGCCGTTCCGCTGCTGGCGCTGGCGATGCTGCTGTTCATCGAGGACCGCGGCCTGCTCGACACCGAGAGCCCCCATGCCAACCCGGCGGTGGACTGGCCACGCTTCGCCCGGGCGGCCCTCTCCCAGGTCGGCGAGGCGCTGGACCTGCCCGGCCAGTCCGCCGGCGGCAGCACCCTGGCCACCCAGATCGAGAAGTATCGCCACTCCCCCGGCGGCCTGACCCACTCCCCCACCGAGAAGCTGCGCCAGATGGTCTCGGCCAGCGTGCGCGGCTACCGCGACGGGCCCGAGACCCTGACCCAGCGTCGCCGCATCGCCCTGGACTACCTCAACAGCGTGCCGCTCTCCGCCGCCCTGGGCCACGGCGAGGTCCACGGCCTGGGCGACGGGCTCGCGGTGTGGTTCGGCGCCGACGTCGCCGCCACCAACCGCCTGCTGCGCGAGGCCTTGGCGACTGACGCCCCCGGCGCCGAGCACGGCCTGGCCGTGCGTCGCACCCTGGCGCTGATGATCGCCCAGCGCCGGCCCAGCGGCTACCTGATGACCCGCCGCGACGCCCTGGAGGAGCTCACCGACGCCCACCTGACGCTGCTCGCCCGGGAGGGTCTGCTCTCCCCGGCGCTGCGCGACGCCGCCCTCGGCCAGCGCCTCGGCTTCCGCGACTTCGGCCAGGACCCGATCCGCCCGCGGGTCGAGGGCGGCAAGGCGCTGCAGGTCGCCCGTACCCGGCTCGCCGGCCTGCTCGGCCTCTCGCTCTACGAGCTGGACCGGCTCGACCTCGCCGCCACCACCACCCTCAATGTCCCGCTACAGGAGGCGGTCACCGACCACCTCCACCGCCTGGCCGACCCCGGCTTCGCCGCCGAGCAGGGCCTGCTGGGCGAACGCCTGCTGGACGCCGACGGCGTGGGCGCGGTGCGCTACAGCTTCACCCTGCTGGAGCGCCAGCCCGAAGGCTTCGCGGTGCGGGTGCAGACGGACAACGACCACCAGCCCTTCGACCTCAACCAGGACAGCAAGCTGGAGCTCGGCTCCACCGCCAAGCTGCGGGTGCTGGCCAGCTACCTAGAGATCGTCGCCGAGCTCTACGCCGAACACGCCGGCCAGGACCCCGCGGCGCTGCGTGCCCTGCCGGTGGATCGCCATGACGCCATCCGCCGCTTCGTGATCGATCGCCTGGCGGCCGACCCGGCGCTCTCCCTCGAGGCACTCCTCGGCGCCGCCATGCAGCGGCGCTACTCGGCAAGCCCCCACGAAACCTTCTTCACCGGCGGCGGGCAGCACACCTTCAGCAACTTCAGCCGCCGGGACGATCGTCGGCGACCGACCCTCGAGGAGGCGCTGCGCAACTCCCTCAACCTGCCCTTCGTGCGCCTGATGCGCGACCTGGTGCGGTTCACCATCCACCAGGAGGCGGGACGCCGGCAGATGCTGGAGGACGACGACGACCCGCGGCGCCTCGACTACCTGCAGGGCTTCGCCGACCGCGAGGGACGGGTCTTCCTGCAGCGCTTCTGGCGCAAGTATCGCCACCTGGATACCGCCGGGCGGCTCGAGGCGCTGCTCGGAGGCCTCCGGCCCGATGCCCGCCGCCTGGCCGCGGTGTTCCGCTACCTCTACCCCGAGGGCGACGCCATGGCCCTGACCGCCTTCCTCGCCGAGCGTCTGGGCGAGCGACGCCGCCTCGACATCGACCTCGCCGCCCTCCACGAACGCAGCGACCCCAGCACCCTGAGCCTCTCCGACCAGGGCTATATCGCGGGGGTACACCCCCTGGAGCTGTGGCTGGTGGGCTTCCTGGTCGACCGCCCCGACGCCGACTATGCCGACGCCGAGCTGGCCAGCCGAAACGCCCGCCAGGAGGTCTACGGCTGGCTGTTCCGGACCCGCCACCGCGGGGCGCGAGACTCGCGCATCCGCACCATGCTCGAGGCGGAGGCCTTCCTGGAGCTCCATCGCCGCTGGCAGCGGCTGGGTTACCCCTTCGACCACCTGGTGCCGTCGCTGGCCACCGCGCTCGGCAGCTCCGGCGACCGCCCCGCCGCCCTGGCAGAACTGGTGGGCATCATCCTCAACGACGGGGTGCGCCCCCCCACCCGGCGCATCGACTCGCTGCACTTCGCCGCGGACACCCCTTACGAGACCCGCTTCGTGGCCGACGCCACCCGCGCCCGGCGGGTGATGGCGCCGGAAGTGGCCGCCACCCTGAGGCGGGCACTGGCGGGCGTGGTGGAGGGCGGCACGGCGCGTCGCCTCAAGGGTGGCTTCCGGCTCGATGACGGCAGCACCCTGGCGCTGGGCGGCAAGACCGGCACCGGCGACAACCGCTTCGTGACGGTTACCGCCAGCGGCCAGGTGGTACGTTCCGAGGCGCGCAGCCGCACCGCCACCTTCGTCTTCTATCTGGGTGACGATCACTTCGGCACCCTCACCGCCTATGTCCCGGGCGGCGAGGCCGACGCCTTCGAGTTCACCTCCGGGCTGCCGGTGCAGGTGATCAAGGGCATGGCCCCGCTGCTCACCCCCTACCTCGCCCCCGGCGAACAGACGCGCTGCCACCCCGCCGCCACCCCCGAGCCGCTGATGGCCGACGATACCAGGCAGGATAACGACGCCTCGTGAGACCCAGGGCTATCGCAGATAG
>NZ_AXCA01000094.1:0-381 GCF_000475415.1 Halomonas sp. PBN3
GATACGCTTGAGACGTATCTCGTGTCTCTTCCTCTCGGAAGAAACATTGTCAGCATGATTCACATTGTTAAAGAGCAATTAAAGCTAGAAGCTTTAAGCTGGAAGCTTGAAGAACAAGCGTCTAGCTTAATACTTCACCGACTGTGGGGTTTTCTTTCAGCTTCAAGCTTATGACCTCAAGCTTGAGTTGGTGGAGCCTAGCGGGATCGAACCGCTGACCTCCTGCGTGCAAGGCAGGCGCTCTCCCAGCTGAGCTAAGGCCCCTCTGATACCGGTCATCCGGAATTTTATTCAGAACACGGCATTTTGTGGCGACGCCTAGCCTGCTAGGCGAGTCACAAAATAACGCAGGACTGGATAAAATTTGGTGGGTCTGGGCAG
>NZ_AXCA01000095.1:0-5356 GCF_000475415.1 Halomonas sp. PBN3
CCCCGCCACAGTTGTGGCGGGCCCTTTCTGTACCTTGCCGATTCGCGGAACCGCCACCATGCTTTCCTACCAACACGCCTATCACGCCGGCAACTTCGCCGACGTCCACAAGCACCTGACGCTGCATGCGGTCATCGACCACCTGTTACGTAAAGAATCGCCTATTACGTTCATCGATACCCATGCCGGCCGAGGCATCTATCCCCTGGCCGCGGAGGAGACCGCTCGGCTGCACGAGTACCGTGAGGGGGTGCTGCCGCTGTGGGAGGCGCGCCGCTCATTGGACGAGGAGCCCCTGCTGGCGGGGTGGCTGGCGGCACTGGCCGAGGCGCAGCCGCAGGCCGGACGGCTCAGCCACTATCCGGGGTCGCCCTGGTGGATGGGGCGGCGCCTGCGTCCCCGGGATCGCCAGCTGCTCTTCGAGCTGCACCCCGGGGAGCATGGTCACCTCACGGGCCAGCTCCCCGCCGAAGGGGTGCGCACCTTCCATGGTGACGGCCTCAAGGGGCTGGTCGAGCGGCTGCCGGTGGCCACGCCGCGGCTCTGTGTGCTGATCGACCCCAGCTACGAGCGCAAGGCGGAGTACGCCGAGGTGGCCGAGGCCCTGCTGGCGACCCTGCGCAAGGCACGCCATGCGGTGGTGCTGGTGTGGTACCCGCTGCTCCCGGCGGGACGCCATCATGAGCTGCTGGAGGCCGTGAAGGCGGGCGGGATACGCAAAGTGTGGCGCAGCGAGCTGCGCCAGCGACAGCCGGGTCAGGAGGCACGCGGCATGTTCGGAAGCGGCATGCTGGTGGTCAACCCGCCCTGGGGGCTGGACGAACGTCTCGCCGCCGCCATGGCCCGCGTGGTGCCGCTCTTGGGAGACACCGCCGACTACCGCGGCGACTGGTGGGTGGGGGAGTAGCCTTCTCGCTATATTCCGATGCAGAAGCTGCCGAAGCTCTCGCCCAACTGAGACTCGGCAAGCTGGCTACTTGCCGATACAGAAGCTGCCGAAGATCTCGCCCAACAGGTCATCGGCGCTGAACTCCCCGGTGATCTCGCCCAGCGCCTGCTGGGCATCCCGCAGGTCCTCGGCGAGCAGCTCGCCGGCGCCGTAGCCGGTGAGCTGCGCCTCGCCGCTGGCCAGGGCCTGTTCGGCGCGATCCAGGGCGTCGAGGTGCCGGCGGCGCGCCGAGAAGCGCCCCTCGGGGGTGGCGGTGAAGCCCATCACCGCCTTCAGGTGCTCCTTCAGTTTATCCACACCCTCCCCGGTCTTCGCGGATAGCCGAACGATGGGCGTGGCGGTGGACAGGTCGAGCCCGGGAGCCTCCTCGCTCGCATCGATCTTGTTGCGCACCAGGGTGAGCCGCGCGCGGTCGGGCAGGCGTGCCACGAACTCGGGCCAGATGGCCATGGGGTCGCTGGCCTCGGAGGTGGCGGCATCCACCATCAGCAGCACTCGGTCGGCCTTCTCGATCTCCTCCCAGGCCCGAGCCACCCCGATCTTCTCCACGGCGTCGGGGGTGTCACGCAGGCCGGCGGTGTCGATGACGTGCAGCGGCATGCCATCGATATGGATATGCTCGCGCAGCACGTCACGGGTGGTGCCGGCGATGTCGGTGACGATGGCGGTCTCCTGCTCGGTGAGGGCGTTGAGCAGGCTCGACTTGCCGGCGTTGGGGCGGCCGGCGATCACCACGCTCATGCCCTCGCGCATCAGCGCGCCCTGGCCCGCGGCGGCGCGCACCGCGGCCAGCTCCTCCTTCACCGCGGCGAGCATCTCGGCGACCCGGCCGTCGCCCAGGAAGTCGATCTCCTCCTCGGGGAAGTCGATGGCCGCCTCCACATAGATGCGCAGCTCGATCAGCCGCTCCACCAGGGCGGCCACCCGGCGTGAGAAGTCGCCCTGCAGGGAGCGCAGGGCGTTCTCCGCCGCCGCCCGGGAGCTGGCGTCGATCAGGTCGGCGATCGCCTCGGCCTGGGCCAGGTCGAGCTTGTCGTTGAGGAAGGCGCGCTCGGAGAACTCGCCCGGGCGTGCCACCCGGGCCCCCAGCGCCAGGCAGCGTTCCAGCAGCAGGTCCATGATCACCGGCCCACCGTGGCCCTGCAGCTCGAGGACATCCTCGCCGGTGAAGGAGTGGGGGCCGGGGAAGAACAGCGCGAGGCCCTCGTCGATCACCGTCTCCGCGCCGCGGAAGGGGCCGTAGTGGGCGTGGCGCGGGGCGGGGCGGTGGCCCACCACCGCTTCGGCGATCGCCGCGCACAGCGGCCCCGAGACGCGGATGATGCCGACCCCGCCGCGCCCCGGCGGGGTGGCCAGGGCGGCGATGGTGTCCTGGTCATGGAAGGTGGGCATGGCGGTCTCCTCGAGCTGGCGGCGTCATTGTCGGCGGCGGACGCCCCAAACGCCAGACCCCCGCACGGGGCGGGGGTCCGGTGAGTCGCGGTCGGGGGCGGGCCTACTTGGTCTTCATGCCCTTGCCGACGCTGGGGTCGTTTTCGATCCTGCGGGTGATCACGTACTGCTGGGCGATGGAGATGATGTTGTTCACCACCCAGTAGATCACCAGGCCGGCCGGGAACCACAGGAAGAAGAAGGTGAAGACGATGGGCAGCATCTTCATGATCTTCGCCTGCATGGGGTCCGGCGGGGTCGGGTTGAGCATCTGCTGCACGAACATCGAGGCGCCCATCAGGATCGGCAGGATGAAGAAGGGATCCTTCACCGAGAGGTCCTGGATCCAGAACATGAACGGCGCGTGGCGCAGCTCCACGGACTCCAGCAGCATCCAGTAGAGGGCGATGAACACCGGCATCTGCACCAGAATCGGCAGGCAGCCGCCCAGAGGATTGATCTTCTCCTTCTGGTAGAACTTCATCATCTCCTGGGACATCTTCTGGCGATCGTCGCCGTACTGCTCCTTGAGGCGCTGCATCTCCGGGCCCAGCTTGCGCATGCGGGCCATGGACTTGTAGGCCTTGGCGGAGAGCGGCCACAGCGCGGCCTTGACCAGGATGGTCAGCAGCACGATAGACCAGCCCCAGTTGCCGATCACGTCATGGATCTTGTCGAGCAGCCAGAACAGCGGGTTGGCGATGAACCACAGCCAGCCGAAGTCGACGGTCAGCTTGAGGTTGGGCGCCACGGCCTCCATGTAGTCCTGCACCTTGGGACCCATGTACAGGGTCGCGCCCAGGCGCGCCTCGCCCTCGGCGGCGACCTCGGTGACGGGGCCTGCGAAGGCGGCGACGTTGCGCCCGCGGGAGTCGGTGGTGGCGTAGTAGAGGTTCTGCTGGTTCTGGGGCGGTGCCCAGGCGCTGACGAAGTAGTGCTGGATGATCGCCACCCAGCCGCCCTCGGCCTCGCGATTGTCGAAGTTGCCCTCCTGGATCTCCTCGAAGTCGACCTTCAGGTAGCGATCCTCGGGAGTGGAGTAGGCCGCGCCCAGGTAGGAACGCATCCCCATCTTGGGGCCGCTGGAGGGATCGGGGCTGTTGTCGCGGGCGAGCTGGCCGATGAAACGTGCCGATACCGGGGCCTCGGTGTTGTTGGCCAGGTAGTAGTTGACGTCCACCGCATAGCTGCCGCGCTCGAAGGTGAAGCGCTTGATGACGTCGACACCGTTGACCTCGGCGCGCAGGTCGACTTCCAGGCGGTTCTCACCCTCGCTCAGGCGGTACTCGGTCTGCTCCGGCGTGAAGGCGATGCGGCCGGCCTGGCCGTCGAGCTGCAGCCCGGAGCGCGCCACGTAGCTGCGGCTCTCGCTGTCGGAGAGCAGCACGTATGGGTGATCCGAATTCAGCGTCAGCTTGTGCTGGGGCAGGGCGGCATAGACGATATCGCCCCCCTGGGGGTCGATGCGCAGGTCGAGCACGTCGGTGACCACGGCGATCAGCTCACGCCCGGTGCTGGCCTCGTCATCGCCCGGCATGGACTGGGCCATGTCGGCGCCGCGATTCGTCGAGGGCACCGCCAGGCCATCCTCGTCGGCACGGCTCTCGGGAGCCTGGGACTCGGACTGGCTGGCGGAGAAGGAGGGAGCCTGGGGCTCGACGGCGGTCTGGCCATAGTCCTGATTCCACTGCACGACGATCAGGTAGGCGAGCACCGCCAGGGGAATCAGCAATAGGAGTCGTTTTACGTCCATGAGGGTTCTGCCCGATGGGTAGTGAACATGCCGATGGCGGAAGGCGTTTCATCCGCCCGAGATAGACAAAAGCCTGCCGGGGGCAGGCTGACTTCCGAACACGGACTTTCGAGGTTCGCCCCGACGACGTCAAGCGTGACCCGGCGAACGCTGGTGGTGCGAAGGGGGGCGCTCATGCTCTCGCGGGCTCCGATCGGAGGTTGGCGGTGCGTCGCCGCTCTCGGCGTGGCGAGAGGCAGCCTTGTGTACCTCGCGCTCCAGGCGCCGCCACATCCCGACGAGCTGCCGCTGCAGGGTGGCGTTGTCCAGCTCGCCGACACCTCGGCGCGACAGCAGCACGATATCCACGGCGGGAAGACGCTGCTGCTGGAGCCTGATCGACTCGCGTCCCAGTCGCTTGATTCGGTTGCGGTCGACGGCGCGGCGCAGGCTCTTCTTGCTGACCACCAGCCCCAGGCGTGGATGCCCCAGGCCGTTGGGTGCGGCCAATGCCATCAGCCCCTTGCCATGGACCTTGAAGGCGGCATTGTCGAAGACCTGACGATAATCCCCGGCCGTCAGCAGGCGCAGACGGCGGGGAAACGACTGACGGGACACGCAGGGTCCGTGATCAGGCGCTCAGGCGCTTGCGGCCCTTGGCACGACGACGAGCCAGCACGGCGCGGCCGTTCTTGGTGGCCATCCGGGCACGGAAACCGTGTGTACGCTTGCGCTTGAGGACGCTGGGCTGAAAGGTGCGTTTCATAACTCGTTATTCCCACGTGGTTTTCTGGACGATACGTCGATTGCGAGGTGCCCGGAGTCCACGGGGGAGTCCGAGCCGGTTCTGTTCAAGACCGGAAATTGTAGTGATTTCCCGCCGACGGTGCAATTTTTCCCTGACTCGACCGCGTCGCCCATCGCCGCCTGAGGCTGTGGCCGTGGACACGGGGTGAGATGACCGGCCGGGATCGGGGATCACTCGCCTGTCGTGCCCCCCCCTGGAAGAGTCCTCCTACTATTACTAGTTATCTATCTATTACACCCTGTGATTACTAGGCAGGGGCATATCTGTGGATAACCCTGATATCTCTCACCCTCTCAGGTGCCTGCCCTTGGTACTGCTATGTGGGTAAGCTCGGGAGGAGCGGTGGTCAGCCGCGGGATAACCGGTGGATAACCTATGCTTTCGTCCACAGCTCGGGAAGGCTCCCCGTTCGCTCCCTAGCAGTCTGTCGGACTTG
>NZ_AXCA01000096.1:0-1650 GCF_000475415.1 Halomonas sp. PBN3
CTGGGAGCTGGAGGTCGACCCCGTCGCCAGAGAGGTTTGCTACCAGGTGCGGGATATCCGCTATGTGCCGGGGCACGGCGACGACAGTCGTGACGAGAGCGCTGCAGCGGTGGCGGAGGTGAGCGATGCGTGAGCCCACCGAGCTGTCGCCCGACCAGAAGCAGGCAGAGCCGCAGCATCGCCGCAAGCGCGGGGCAGGGAAGGGCGGCAGGAAGGCCCTCTACGGCCTGCTGGCGGTCAGCCTGGCCGGCGCCGTGGTGTCAGGGGCGCTGCTGTTGAGGCCGGTGCCCGAGGAGGTGCCGATGGAGTCCCTGGTGCAGTCCCAGGTGCAGCAGGCCGTGATGCCCCTGGAGGAGACGCTTGCCCGAGTGGAATCACAGCAGGCGGCGCTGGAGCAGCGCCTGACGAAGCTGGATCAGCGTCTCGAACGGGCCGAGCAGCGCGTGCAGGAAAGTGCTTCCGGCATCACGGTCACGCAAGCGCAGCTGGAGCAGCTTGAGCCACGCATGGCCGGGCTGGCGGAGGACCTTAACCGCCTGGATAGCGGGCTCAACCTGCGCGTCACCGCTCAGAACGAGCAGATCCTGGCGCTGGAGGAGCGCCTCGAGCAGAGCCGGCAGACGGCGCCACGTCCGGCTCCTGCCCGCCAGACGCGGCGGCCGGTGGCCCCGCCGTCTCCCCGGTTTCAGGTCACCGGCGCCGAGTCTCGTGGTGGTCGTCCCTACGTGGGTGTTTCTCCCAACGGCCTGTCGAGCCTGCGTGACGTCCATCTGCTGGGTGTCGGGGATCGCCAGGATGGCTGGGAACTGACGGCGATTCGTGGCACCCATGCCGTCTTCAGTCGCAGCGGCCGTTCGGTCGACGTCCAGATTCCCTGATGCCACCGGAGATCTCGCGATGATCACCTCGAAACCTGCTGTCTTGCCGGTTGTGACAATGACCCTTGCCATGACGCTGTTGGCCAGCCAGGCCGCTGCCCAGATCACCCCGGAGAGCCGCCCCGATGCCTCCGCCGTGATTCAGGAGGCGCAGCGGATGCTCGAGAGCGAGCGTACTCGCACGCGCACGGAGCAAGCTGAAGCCTGGAGGCTGACCGAGCGCGATTGGGAGCGCTACGAGGCGCTGATGGAGGGGCCACGGGGCGTCTGGTCGCCCAACCTGGATCCCATCACCGCACTCGGCGTCGAGGCGCGCAGCGCCGAGGAGCGCCGCCGCTATGCGGAGCTGCTGGTACAGGTGGAGCGCGCCCGCACCGAGCGCGAGCTGGCGTTCCAGCGGGCCTATGACGCGGCTTGGCAGCGCCTCTACCCCAACGAGATGCCGGTGGATGAGTTCACGCTTAGGCCACGCAATGCCTTTCGCTTCACCGATGAGGGTGCACTTCAGGCGCGCTTGACGGTGCATGTGGCAGTGAACGACTGCGAGCGTTGTGACAGCACCGTCCGCGAGCTGTTGGCCCAGGGCACGCAGATGGACATCTTCGTGCTCGACAGCGACGGCGACGATTCGGTGATACGTGATTGGGCGCGACGTGTGGGTGTGCCGGCCGACCGCGTGCGCGCACGCGACATTACCCTGAATCACGGACAGTCGGACCCCGAGCGTGGCATCGCCGTGGGGTCGCTGCCTCAGGTCTACCCGAGGTGAGGA
>NZ_AXCA01000097.1:0-637 GCF_000475415.1 Halomonas sp. PBN3
AACCAGTCCGAAGATGATCTCTTCGATACGCCCGGAACCGGTCACGCGCACGCCTTCCATGGGGCCGGCATCACTGGCCTCCACGGCCTCGGAAAAGAGCTTCGACAACACCCCGGTGGTGTGGATGAAAAGCGCCAGGGTGCCGGCGAAGGGCCCCAGACCCACTGCCACCACGAAGAGCATCGCGAAGACCAGTTCGTTGATGGCGCGGCAGGCGTCCATCAGGCGGCGCATGGGTTGATGGACCCACCAGGGGGCGAGATTCTCGGACGAGAGCAGGCTGCAGGGCACCGCGCAGATCACCGCGAGGAGCGTGCCCCAAATCGCGATCTGGATGGTGACCAGCATCTGGTCGATGTAATGGCCCAGATTGCCCAGGCTCGGCGGCATGAAGTCGCCGGCGAGCTCGGCCATGTTGTCGGCATTGGCGACCAGCTGGCCCGGCTGCATCTCGGCGCCCTGCCAGGCCCAGCTGAGCACTGCCAGGGTGACGCCCCAGCCGATCAGCGTGCTCCAGCGGCGTCGCGGCAGCTGAGCATCCAAGGTGGCATGTTGCATGTTGAAGTGACTCCCGATGAGGGGCCGTCATGGCCCCTCGTGATGTCGCTAGACTGTCGTGGGTTACTGGCTGGTCATG
>NZ_AXCA01000098.1:0-584 GCF_000475415.1 Halomonas sp. PBN3
CCAAATACTCCTCGCTCAGCGCTGCTTTCTTCTGTTTTCGCCGAATTCCGCCCTTGAATTTGGTCTCACCTTTTAGGTAATTCATCGCGATATGGCGAACTCTTGCTAGGTTTTCTGCGGCATGTCCACGGTGAATCCGGCAGGCATCTTCCCGCATGGCCACGTCCAGGCACCAGTGCAACCTATTTTCGATGTGCCAATGCTGACGGACCGCTTTAGCCATCTGTTCCGCGGTCAGCTCAGCAGAACTGATGTAGTAACGCACGACTGTCTCGTCGGGCGGCTCATCACCTTCCTGGCGAAAGGACACGACCACACCAACCGTCTTCAGATCTGGCCACTCGTAGCTAAGCTCTTGAAATTCTTCAGTAACCCCACTCACTACGTGATAGCGAGACTCTTCTCTCCCACGGTTTTTCTCGACAGTCGTGAAGGAGTCTCCCACATAGTTGGCAATCACCTTCATCGGAAAGGCTGCCTCGAATGCGTCAGCCAGTTTGGGCTGATTTTCCTTGACGGCTAGCAGATAATCAGCCCCTTTCTGTCGGACCTGATGAGCAATCTTTGTCTGGCATCCCATGGCA
>NZ_AXCA01000099.1:0-11939 GCF_000475415.1 Halomonas sp. PBN3
TCAAGTCCGACAGACTGCTAGTCTGGGAAGACCTGTCGCCGACACAGCCTCGACTGTGCCGGCTCAGGCGGCGCCCTCGGGACGGGTGAAGACCAGGGTGTCGCCCTCGCTCATGGCGGCGTTGTAGGCGTAGCCGGCCACGTCGAAGTCCTTGAGGCCCTCGGGGTCGTCCAGGCGCTGGCGGATCATCCAGGCCGCCATCAGGCCGCGGGCCTTCTTGGCGTAGAAGCTGATGATCTTGAGCTTGCCGTTCTTCTCGTCCTTGAACACCGGGGTGATCACCCGCGCCTCGAGCGCCCTCGTATCGATCGCATTGAAGTACTCGTTGGAGGCCAGGTTGACCAGCACCGGGCTGCCGCTGCCTGCCACGGCGCGGTCGAGTTCGGCGGTGAGGGTCGCCTTCCAGAAGGCGTAGAGGTCCTTGCCCGCCGGGTTCTCGAGCCGGGTGCCCATCTCCAGGCGGTAGGGCTGGATCAGGTCCAGGGGGCGCAGCAGGCCGTAGAGGCCGGAGAGGATGCGCAGGTGCTCCTGGGCGAAGGCGTTGTCCTCGTCGTCGAAGGTGTCGGCCTCGAGACCCACGTAGACGTCACCCTGGAAGGCCTGGGCGGCGGGCTTGGCGTTCTCCGGCGTGAAGGGGGTGTGCCAGTCGCCGAAGCGCGCGGCGTTGAGGGCGGCCAGCTTGTCGCTGATGCCCATCAGCTCGCCAAGTTGCTGGGGCGAATAGTCGCGCAGGATATCGATCAGCTCGCGGCTCTGGTCGAGGAAGTCCGGCTGGGTGTGCAGGGCCGTGGTGGCCGGGGTCTCGAAGTCCAGCGTCTTGGCGGGCGAGATCACGCTCAGCATGGGGCGCTCCTGAATCCGGTGGGGTCGCGGACGAGTATACCAAGGGCGCCCCGCCCGAGGGGCTATTGCGGTGATAGTCGCCGGGCGGGGCGGTGGCCTCAGGGGGCGGGATTGGAGTAGCGCCGATGCACGTCCTCGATGGCCTCGAGCACCTCATCGTCGAGGCGCAGCGACTCGCTGGCCAGGTTGCTCTCCAGCTGCGCCATGCTGGTGGCGCCGATGATGTTGCTGGTCAGGAAGGGGCGCGAGTTGACGAAGGCCAGCGCCATTCGAGCCGGGTCCAGGTCGGCTTCCCGGGCGATGCGCACGTATTCGGCGGTGGCGGCCTGGGCCTGGGGGTTGGTGTAGCGCTGGAAGCGCTCGAACAGCGTCAGCCGAGCCCCCTCGGGGCGGGCGCCGTCCAGGTACTTGCCCGAGAGCATGCCGAAGGCCAGCGGCGAGTAGGCCAGCAGTCCCACCCGCTCGCGATGGGCGATCTCGGCCAGGCCCACCTCGAAGCTGCGGTTGAGCAGGTTGTAGGGATTCTGCACCGAGGCGACCCGGGGCAGGCCCTGGGATTCGGCCAGGTGAAGGGCGCGCATCACGCCCCAGGGGGTGTCGTTGGAGAGCCCGATGGCGCGCACCTTGCCGGCATCCACCAGCTCCTTGAGGGCGGCCAGGGTCTCCTCCAGCGGGGTGGCGTCCTCCTCCTCGTCGTGCACGTAGCCGAGCTTGCCGAAGAAGTTGGCCTTCCGCTCCGGCCAGTGTAGCTGGTAGAGGTCGACGTAGTCGGTCCTGAGGCGCTCAAGGCTCGCGTCGATGGCCTGGTGGAGATGCTCGCGGGTCAGCCGCGGACCGCCGCGGATATGCTCGAGGCCGGGGCCGGTGGCCTTGGTGGCGATGATCACGTCGTCGCGGCTGCCGCGGCGCTCGAGCCAGCTGCCGATATAGGCCTCGGTGCGCCCCTGGGTCTCGGCCTTCGGCGGTACCGGGTACATCTCGGCGGTGTCGATGAAGTTGATGCCGAAGGCCACCGCACGGTCGAGCTGCTCGTGGGCCTCGGCCTCGCTGTTCTGTTCGCCGAAGGTCATGGTGCCCAGACAGAGGCGGCTGACCTCGATGCCGGTATCGCCCAGCGGTCGCGTCTGCATCCTGGCGTCCTCGCGGTTCGGGAATGGAGTCGGCATGGTAGCCAGGCGCCACCAGGGCGGCAAATGCCGGGGGTTGAGTCCCCGCGGGGGCGGGCGTATGCTGGCCGCCCGTTGCGCCCCGGGGGACCCGGGGCGACACCGATCACGGACGCCGCGCACAGGATGGTGCCGGGTGTCTCTCTTTGCGTTACAGGATCCGGCAGAAGGCCATGACACAGGCATCCTCTCTGTTTACCCGGCTCGAGTACCGCCTGGCGGAGCAGCTCTTCCATACCCGCTGGCTGCCCCGCTCGCCGCGCACCCAGCGACTGACCATGCGCCTCTTCCAGCGCTGCGCCGACGCCGGCCATCCGGCCGCGCTCTCCACCTACGGGCACATGCTGTTCCATCGCGGGCTGACGCCCCAGGACAAGGCGCGCGGCGCCCGCTACGTGCTCGAGGCGGCCCACGCCGGTGATCCCCGGGCCCAGTACCAGGCCGCGCAGATCCATGAGCACGGCTGCCTGCTCTACCCGCGCCGCGATGACCACGCCGTGACCTGGTACGCCCGGGCCGGCGAGGCGGGCCACCCCCTGGCCGCCCAGCGCCTGGCGCGCGCCTACCGCGAGGGGCAGCTGGGGCTGCCGGTGGACGCCGAGCGCGCCGCCCAGTGGCAGGCGCTGGCCGATCGCGCCGCCGGCTTCGACGAGGCGCTGGACAGCGTCGAAGACCAGACGCGACACTAGTCTCGAGGCGCCGCCCCGTCGGCGCTCCTCCTTCCGTGGCTGCCTCGAGGACCCCGCCCGCCGTGATGCTACCGACCCTGCTCGATATCGAGGCGTCCGGCTTCGGGCGTGGCAGCTATCCCATCGAGGTGGGCCTGGCCCGCCCGGACGGCAGCAGCTGCGCCTTCCTGATCCAGCCCCTCCCCGAGTGGACCCACTGGGACCCCAAGGCCGAGCTGCTCCACGGCATCAGCCGGGCGCGGCTGCGCCGCGAGGGGCATCCGGTGCGCCAGGTGGCGCAGTGGCTCAACGACGAGCTGGGCGAGGCGGGGATCTGCTACAGCGACAGCTGGGGCTACGACAACACCTGGCTGTCGCTGCTCTTCCATCATGCCGGCATGCTGCCGGCCTTCCGCCTGGAGGCGCTGCGCAAGCTGCTCGATGAGGGGCAGCTGGCGCTGTGGACGCGTACCAAGGAGGCGCTGATCGAGGAGCTGGGCATCCACCGGCATCGCGCCGGCGAGGATGCCCGGCTGTTGCAGCTCACCTACCAGCGCACCCGCGAACTGGCCGGCGAGGCCTGACTCAGCGAGCCAGTTGGGCTTCCAGCATATCCAGCAGCGCGAGGGGCTCGCTGGCGTCGAACAGCTCGGCCCGGGTGCGGGCGTTGAGGAAGCCCTGTTCCACGGTATTGTCGAGAAAGGCCAGCAGTGGCGCGTAGAAGCCCTCGCTGTCGAGCACGCCGATGGGCTTGTCGTGCAGCCCCAGGTAGTGCCAGGTCCAGGCCTCGAAGAACTCCTCCAGGGTGCCGATGCCCCCGGGCAGCATCAGGAAGGCGTCGGCATGGGCGGCCATGCTGGCCTTGCGCTCGTGCATGTTGCGCACCCGGATCAGCCGGGTGAGGCCGTGGTGGGCCTGCTCGCGCTCCACCAGGTGGTCCGGCATCACCCCGACCACCTCGCCGCCGGCGGCCAGGGCGGCGTCGGCCAGGGCCCCCATCATGCCGATGCGGGCGCCGCCGTAGACCAGGCTGTGGCCACGGCGCGCCAGCGCCTCGCCCAGGGCACGGGCATCGGCCAGGAAGCGCGGGTCGTGCCCCTCCCGGGAACCCAGAAAGACGCAGAATCTCGCCATGCTCGTCTCCTCGTGAACAGGCCCACATCCTGGCCTGCGGCGGCGGGCGCCGCAAGGGCCGCCTTCCCCACCCCTTCTCACCCCCCACAACGACCGGGGGCGCCCGAAGGCGCCCCCGCGGCGTGCCGTCGCCTGCCTTAGCGGGCGGCGTCGGCGTCGCGCTTCATGGCTTCGCGCAGCAGCTTGACGCCGACCACGGAGATGCCGATCAGGCTGGCGATCAGGGCAAGGCTGGCAAGGACATGGGTATCGACGTACATCGGGGGCTCCTCGTGGGACGTTTCGGGTCAGGGGGTCGGGGTGTCGGTGCGCGTCACGGCAGGCAGTCGGCCACGCCGTACTCGGCGTCCATCCAGCGGCCGATGGCGTTGTCGCCGCACAGGTGGTGGGCGTACTGGGTATGCAGGCAGCGCACCTGGCCCCAGTTGGCGATGCCGCCGACGCCGCGCTCCGTGAGCACGCCATCATAGCCCAGCCGGATTACCTCCGCCTTTTGTGCCGCGCTCATGTAGCGCCAGCGCGCCGCCACGTAGTCGCGGTGGCTTGCGTGGTAGGCGGCGAGCAGCTCGGGGTCCTCCTGCAGGCGTGCCTCGAGCCGCTTGATGGCGCCGTCGGCCTCGATGCGCGAGATCACCACCTTGAGGCGGTCGCAGCTCAGCCAGTAGAGGGTCGGGAAGGGGCGGCCATCGACGATGGGCGCCATGCGCAGCACCAGCGGGGTGCCCTCGCCATCCACGGCGGCCACCGTCTCGATGCCGCGGGGGGTACGGCCGAGCTGGCGGGCGATGATCTCCAGCTGGCGGGCGTCGGGCGGGCTATCGGGGCGGGTCACCATCGTCACGGTCTCGCAGGAACTTGTTGGATTCGCCGACGGCCAGGAAGAAGGCGCGGTTGAGCTGCTCCGGGGTGGGCACGTAGCGCCACTCCCGCTCGCAGTACTCGGCGGCGCGGGCCAGCAGGGCGCCGTAGAGGCGATTGAACGGCGCATCATAATCGTAGGGGTCGGCGCCGAACAAGCGGATATGGGGATAGTCGGCGAAGCGCTCGACGAAGTAGCGGCGCAGCTGCGCCTCCATGGCGCGGTGGCGCTCGGTGTCCTCCGGGTCCAGCCAGAGGGTGTAGCGGATGGCCATGGCGGGCTCCTGTGGCGGTGGGTGGCCCGGGCGCGCCCGGTGGGGGTGGGACAGCGCCGACAGGCGTTCGGCTCACTCGCGGGCCAGCGGCGCCAGCCGGCCCCGGGTGAGGGCCAGCAGGTCGGCCGGCGCCAGGCGGATCTCCAGGCCGCGGCGGCCGCCGCTGACGTGGATCGCCGCCAGCCCCTCGGCGCTGGCATCGAGGAAGGTGGCCAGGCGACGCTTCTGGCCCAGCGGGCTGATGCCGCCCACCACGTAGCCGGTGGCACGCTCGGCCTCCCGGGCCTCGGCCATGCGCGCCTTGCGGGCGCCGGCGGCGCGCGCCAGGGCCTTGAGGTCGAGCTGGCGCGACACCGGCACGATGGCCACCGCCAGGCGGTCGTCGTCGAGCCGGGCGAGCAGCGTCTTGAACACCTCGTCGGGGGAGAGCCCCAGCACGCGGGCGGCCTCCTCGCCGTAGGCGGGGCTCTTCGGGTCGTGGGCGTACTCGGCCAGGGTGAAGTCGACCCCGGCGGCCTCCAGCTGCGTGACGGCGGGGGTCATGCCTCGGCGGGCTCCTCGTGGAAGTGCGCCTCCAGCGCCTCGCGCAGCTCGCCGGTGATGGGGATGGCCTGCTTGGCATCGTGGTCGAAGTGCACCATCACGGTGTGGCCCAGGTTGGTGAGCTTGCCGCCCTGGCGCGCCTCCTGGCTGACGGTGAAGGAGCTGTTGCCGAGCCGCGAGACGTAGGTGCGGATCTCGATCTCCTCGCCGTACTGCAGCTCGGCGCGGTAGTCGACCTCCATGCGGGCCATGATCAGCCGCCACTTGCGCGGGTCCAGGTCCGGGGTGAAGAGCCGGAAGAGGTCGTTGCGGGCCAGCTCGAACCAGGCCGGCAGGCGGGTGTTGTTGACGTGGCCCAGGGCGTCGGTGTCGTAGAAGGCGGGCTCGACGGTGCGAACGAACATCTGGCGTTTCCTTGTGGTTATCGCTCCAGGTCCACTAGCTTTGCCCCGAGCAAGCGCTCGGTCAAGCCCTTGCCGCTCGCCGGGCACCGTGCCACGCCTGAAGGCGGGTCCAGGCGAGCAGCCACAGGGTGGCCACGGCGAAGCCGGCCAGGGTGCCCGGCGCCAGCCCCAGGGTGGGGTAGGTGAAGGAGACGCACAGCGCATAGCAGAGCAGCGCGCCGAGCCCCATGGGGTAGTGCTTGATCACCGTGGCCACCGGGCCGGGGCCGTGGGTCAGGTGCAGGATCACCAGGAAGGGGTACATGGTGACCGGGAAGGCGGCCATCACCCCGGCCCAGGCGGCCGGCAGCACGTGGGCCAGGCCGGTGATCACGAAGATGATGGCGGCGGCGAGCAGCGCGCGCACCGTGAGCGCCGCCCAGGAGAAACGCCCGCCTGGGCGCGCCACGCTCTCCGGCACCCGGCGATAGAGCCAGGTGAACAGCGCGATGGCGACCAGGGTGGTGAGGGTGCCGGTGAGGCGGCCGAACTCCACCCGGGTCAGCACCAGGCTGACCGCCAGGAAGGCGGCCAGCCCCGCGGCGGTGCCGGCCAGCACCCCCGGCAGCCCCGGGCGGCGGCCGGCCAGAAGGTAGCCTCCGCCCAGCGCCAGGGTGGCGGTGAAGCCGGCCAGGGTGTGCACCGCGCTCTCGGCGGCGAAGCCCGGCGAGAGCTCCAGGCCGATGAAGAACAGGGCGATGGCGGTGCCCAGCGGATAGCCCGCCAGCAGCCCGGCCACCCGCGGGCTGACGCGCACGGCGATGGCGCCGAGGCCCAGCACCATGCCGATCGATACCAGCAGCTTGGCCAGCTGCCAGCTCAGGGGAACTTCCATCTCGTTTTCCTTATCCTTGTGGAACGTCGCGTGTCGTGGATCCCGTCATACCGGAGGCCCGCATGGCTGGCCATGAGCTCTCGCCCCCGCCGCGCCCGGACGCCTGCGCGCTGTGCGGGCGGGCGGCGCCCCTGACCAAGCACCACCTGATCCCGCGCTCGCTGCACGGCAAGGCGCGCTATCGCCGGCGCTTCGCGCGTGCCGAGCGGCTCACCGCCATCCTCTGGGTGTGCCACCCCTGCCACCGGCACCTGCATGCGGTGCTCTCGGAGCGCGAGCTGGCCGACCACTACCGCAGCCGCGAGGCGCTGCTGGGACACCCGGAGATCCGTGCCTTCGTCGACTGGCTGGCCACCAAGCCGGCCGGCTTCAAGCCCAAGCGGCCCCCTCGCCGGCGTCGCTGATGGCCTCTCGATGCTAGCGGCCGCCCCGTCGGCGTCAAGGCGAGCATCACACCAGCCTAAGCCCCTCGCGGTCGCGCCAGGCCGCCGGCAGCGCCTCGGCCAGCGTCGCCTGCAGGTGGGCGGGCAGAGCCGCCTGGGCCGCCTCGAGGCTCGAGAAGTCTCGGTTACGCAGCCAGCAGTAGGCCCAGGCACAGGCCTCGTCGGCGTCGCGGGGCGTCGGCCGGGCGGGCATCTGGACGAGCAGGAAGGTGGCGGTGCGGGCGGCCCACAGCGGGATCTCGTCGCCCGCCTCCGCCTCGCTCCAGGCCGCCAGGGTGGCGGCGTCGGGGGTGGCCTCCGGCAGGCCGATGCGGGCCACCCGGGCGGTCTCGGCGAGCAGCAGGGCGAGCCGCTCGGGGGAGTCGCGGCCCAGGTCGCGCCACTGGGCCACCAGCCGCGGCATGCCGCGGCGCACCTTGGCATAGAAGTCGTCCTGGGGCATGGTCGAGGTCATGTTGCGAGCCTTGAAGTGAGGAGTGAGCGCATGGCGTTCGATTTTGCCACGCCGATCGAGCGGCGGCATCCGGCGGGGGGCTGGCCCTCCCAGAAGTGGCACCGCTACGGCGATGAGGTGCTGCCCTTGTGGGTGGCCGACATGGACTTCGCCTCGCCCCCCGCGGTGCTCGAGGCGCTGCGGGCGCGGGTCGACCATGGGGTGTTCGGCTACGGCCTGGTGCCGGACTCGCTGCGCGAGACGCTGTGCGCCTGGAGCCGCGAACACTACGGCTGGGCGATCGCCCCGGAGTGGCAGCACTGGCTGCCCGGGGTGGTGCCGGCGCTGCACCTGGCGAGCCTGGCGCTCACCGAGCCGGGCGACGGCGTGCTGACCGTGACGCCGATCTACCCGCCTTTCCTGCATGTCGCCGAGCGCACCGGGCGCCTGGCCCAGCGGGCGGCGCTCGCGGCGCCGACGGCGCCGGGGCAGCCCTGGCGGCTCGACCTCGACGCGCTTGCGGCGGCGGTCACCCCCGAGACGCGACTGCTGCTGTGGTGCCAGCCCCATAACCCCACCGGGCGTGTCTGGTCCCGCGACGAGCTCGCCGGCCTGGCCGAGCTGGTGACTCGCCACGGGCTCCACGTGGTCTCCGACGAGCTGCACTGCGACCTGCTACTGGAGGAGGGGGCGCGCCACGTGCCGCTGGCGGCGGCCTTCCCCGAGCTCGCCGCCCGGACCATGACGCTCTGGGCGCCCTCCAAGACCTTCAACCTGGCGGGGCTGACCGCCGCCTGCGCGGTGATCCCCGACCCCGCCCTGCGCCGGCGCTTCGCCGCGGCGGCCAAGGGGCTGATGCCGGACGGCAACGTCATGGGGCTAGTGGCGGCCGAGGCCGCCTACGCCCACGGCGACCCCTGGCGCCAGGCGCTGCTGGCGGTGCTGCGCAGCCACCGTGCGACCCTGGTGGAGCGGGTGGCGCGCTGGCCGGGGGTGACCATGAGCGCGCCGGAATCCACCTACCTGGCCTGGCTCGACCTGCGCGAGGCGGGGCTCGGCGCGTCGCCCCAGCGCACCCTGCTGGAAGGCGCCGGGGTGGCGCTCTCCGACGGTGCCGACTTCGGCCACCCGGGCTACGCGCGGCTCAACTTCGGCACCACTGCTACCCAGCTCGAGGCCGCGCTGGCACGCCTGGATGGCATGCTCATCCGCTGAAGATGACACGGCCGCCCGAAGGCGGCCGTGGCAGGGGTGGCATTCCAGGGGCTCAGTAGAGCATGGCGAAGAGCTTGCGGCGGTAGGCGACGGTGAGGGGGTGGTCGGCGCCCAGGGCGTCGAAGACCCGCAGCAGCGTCTTGCGGGCGGCGTCATCGCCGTAGGCCCGGTCGCGCTTCATCAGCGCCAGCAGCCCCTCCAGGCCGGTCTCGTAGTCGCCGTCGGCGACCCGGCGCAGGGCGCGCAGGTAGTGCGCCTCGCTGTCGTCGCGATCCCCCAGGGCGGCGAGCTCCTCGGCCGAGGGGGCCTCCTCGCCGAACTCGATGCTGGCGCGCACGCCGCGGGCCGGGGCGGCGTCGCGCTCCTCCGGCGGCAGGTTGTCGAGCACGGAGCGCGCCTCCTCGGCGCGGCCCTCGGCCGCCAGGGCGCGGGCCAGCTCCACCTGATAGGGGGCATGGTCGGGATACTGCTGGGCGAGCTCCTGGTAGATGGCGCAGGCGGTGGCGGCGTCGCCGGCGGCCAGCGCCTCGGCGGCCTGCTCCTCGGGGCTCGCCGGGACGTCCTCTGGGGCCGGGAAGTAGCGGCCCAGCCATTCGCGGATCTCCTTCTCGGGCAGCGCGCCCTGGAAGTGGTCGACCAGGCCGCCCTGGCTGACCAGCTTGACGTCGGGTACCGAGCGCACGCCGAGCTGGGCGGCGATCTCCTGGTTCTCCTCGATGTTGAGCTTGGCCAGCAGGAAGGCGCCCTGGTACTCGCGGGCCAGCTTCTCCAGCACCGGCATCAGGGTCTTGCAGGGCTGGCACCAGGGGGCCCAGCAGTCGAGCAGCACCGGCACGCGCATGGAGAGCTCCAGCACCTGCTGGATATTGCTCGCGTCGACGTCGATGATGACCTCGGGGGCCCCACCCGCCTCGGCCTGGGCAGGTTGCGACTGAGCCTCCTGCGGGGCACTGGTGTCGGCAGTGAGCGGTTCACCGGTACGCGGATCGACGATGGACATGATGGGGATTCCCGGGGTGGTGTGGATTTACCTCCGAAGATGCGGGTGAAGGCGGGCGACTTCAAGGGGAGGGCAGGCGATGGCGAGACTCGGGCGGTGGATGGCGGGCATCTGCCTGGCGCTGGCATTGCTGCTGGTGGGGCCGTTGTGGATGCTGGCCTCCGGCGGGGTGGATATGGAGGGGCACTGGGGCGCGGCCAGCCGCGCGCCGGCGGGGCTGGCGCCCGGCCCCGAGGCGGCGCCCGAGGCGCTGGTGCAGGTCTATGCCGCGCGTGCCTGGGGCTGGCGGGGCGCCTTCGGTGTGCATACCTGGCTGGCCACCCGGGAGGCGGGTGCCGCCGAGTGGCGGCTGCATCATGTGCTGAGCTGGCGCACCCCGGCGCTGGTGAGCACCGCCACGACCACCTCGGACCGCGCCTGGTACGGCAGCCCGCCCCGGCTGTTGGCCGACTACCGCGGCGCGCGGGCCGCGGCGCTGATCCCGGCCATCGAGGCGGCGGTGGCCGCCTATCCCGTATCGAACGCCTATCGCGCCCGGCCCGGCTCGCCGGCCAGGGTGGCCCCGAACAGCGCCTGCAGGCGCGGGATGTCCCTCGGCGACAGCAGTACCGAGAAGTGTTCGCCCAGCACCTCCGCGTTCTGCCGTCCGGTGATTTCGTGGCAGGCGGCGTTGGCGGAGATCACCCGCCCTTCACGGTCGAGGGAGAAGACGCCGTCCGGGTGGTAGAGGTAGAGCGAGCGGAAGCGTTGCTCCAGGTCGTACTGTGCCTCCAGTCGCCTTCGCGCGGCGAGCAGCTCCCGGGAGCGCCCCAGCACCAGGCGCACCAGGCCCAGGCTGAGGGCCAGCAGGTAGCTCAGGATCAGCCCGGAGATGGCGAAGCCGCCGGGCATCAGGCCGGCGCGCAGCATGGCGGGCAGCGAGTCCAGATGGGCCTCGAGGGTCAGCCGGGCGCCGCCCGGCAGCCCGACCTGGCGCGTACCGAGGCGAGGCAGCGGGCGTGCCGTCTCGGGGGGCGGCAGGCGGCCAGGCTGGCGCAGCTCGAGCAGTGGCCGGGAGGTGCGCACCTCGACCCGGAAGTGTTGCAGCTGCACGCCGAGCTCCTGGGCCAGCAGCTGGGCGAGGTCGAGCCGGGCGACCAGCTGCCGGCCGGCGTCGTCCACCGGGACGGCGATCAGCAGCCGTGAGGGGGCGTCCGGCGCCGGCATGGCATGGGGGACCCGCCACGGCAGGGCCAGCCAGCAGTCGCCGATCTCGGCACGCATGATCTCGTGGCGCAGGCGGCGCGGGTCGAGCAGGTGGGGCGCGCGCAGGTCGGCGATGCGCCCTCGCGGGTCCATCAGCACCAGCGCCTCCAGGTAAGGGGCGTGGCGGAAGTAGCTGTCGACGTCATGCCCCCGCAAGCGGTCGGCGAAGAAGGCGAGCTCCTGGCCCTGGCGCCAGGCCAGTCGCTGGATCAGCTCCAGCTGGGCGGTCATGGTGTGGCGCACGTTGAGCTCGACGTTGTCCAGCAGGGTCGCGGCCTGGCGATGGATGGTGGCCTGGGCGTTCCAGGTCAGCAGGTACCACGCCAGGCAGCTCACCAGCACGCCGGCCATGGCCGCGACCTGGGGCAGCCGGCCCACCGGCAGCATCGCCCGCGGGCCGCGCCAGGCTGCGCCCAGCAGGGCGGTGCCCCCGAGCAGGGCGTAGAGGGTGGCGAGCATCGGGGCCGAGACGAAGCCCGCCGCCCAGCCGGTGCGGCTGGCGGGCATGCTGGGCTCCCTGGGCGTCCTTGCCGTTATCCGCCCAAGCTTGCGTGGTGTCGACGGGAAGCTCAAGGGAAAGGCGGTGTACGGCGTGTCGCTGGTCGTATCGCCCGACAAGCGCCGCAACTAAGAGAGTGCCGGTTCGCGGCAATCACAGCGGGGGAGCCGAGACGCCTCGGGAATGGAGGGCCTGGAGGTCGCTCGCGGAGAGGGGGAGTGCGGGTGATCGAATGAACGGCGTCGCCGTGTTACCCGGCGAAACGGCGTGGCCAGCCAACGAAAAAGAGGCGGATCAGTCACTGACTGATCCGCCTCTTTTAAATAAATAAGGTAATCC